>JAYTRB010000583.1:0-3894 GCA_043746425.1 Planctomycetia bacterium | reverse complement strand
GCCGGCAGCGGGTTTTTCACCGACGAAGAAACCGGAAAGCAATCCTATTTGGCCGAAGGAGGCAATCTGATCTGCGTCGCCAATTTTGGCGACGCGATGATCGACGTCGCCAGCCCCAGTTCGGCCGACGACAGCGACCGCAATTTCGAGGCCTATACCGAACGCATTCCCCCCAAAGGGACGCCGGTAACAGTCGAATTGATTCTGGCGCCCGAAAAGAAGCCAGACGCTGCGAATCGGGCCGAAGAGAAACACTAGACATGATCGCCAGTTAGGGACGATGGAAACGGATATGAGTATCTACGAACGCTTCGGGGTTGACCCAATCATCAATGCCTCGGGGTCGGTGACGCGACTGGGTGGGGCGCCGATGCCCGAGAGTGTGCTGCGGGCCTTTTGCGACGCCGCTGGCGAAGCCGTGTCGCTCGAACAATTACAAGCCGCAGCCTCGCTACGAATTGCCCGCGCGACAGGTACCGAAGCGGGGCTGGTCACGGCTGGTTCAGCGGCCGCACTGACCGTCGGAACCGCGGCCATGATGACCGGGTATGACCTGGCGAGAATGGAACGCCTGCCGTTCGCCGATGGTTTTCCCAACGAATTCGTCATCGCCCGCGAGCAGCGCAGCGGTTATGACCACGCCGTTCGGGCTGCCGGAGCCCGGCTGGTCGAAGTGGGTTTCAATGAGATCGTCGCCAATGCCGGCGTCAGACGCACTGAAGTCTGGGAATATGAATCCGCGTTCGGCCCGCAAACGGCCGGCGTCGTGTACGTCTACTCGTCCACATCGCAGCCGCCCCTGGCCAAAGTGGTGGAACGGTCGCATCGATTTAAGATTCCGGTTCTGGTGGATGCTGCCGGCGAATTGCCGCCACGCAGCAATCTGAAGGCGATTGCCGCGACGGGGGCCGATCTTGTCGCCTTCAGCGGGGGTAAAGCGATTCGCGGACCGCAGTCAACCGGCATTTTGTGTGGCCGGCGCGAGCTGATTGGTGCCGCGGCCGTTCAGATGCTCGACATGGACGACCACGTCGATTTGTGGAATCCGCCGGTTGAGTTCATTGACAAAGCGCACCTCGGCGGCATTCCGCGGCACGGCATTGGCCGGAATTTGAAGGTTTCGAAAGAAGAGATTGTCGCGCTGTTGACGGCACTGGAGCTCTTCACCTCGGGTTCCTATGACGCCGATCTCTCAGCCTTTCGATCTTATCTCGAAGCCATCACTGGTCAATTGAGCGATGCCCATGCAAGCTGTAAGATTGTCGACAAGGAAGATGGACAATCATCCCCAATTCTGTTCGTGCAATTGAACGAATCGGCGCTTGGTCGATCGGCTTTCGATGTTTGCCGTCGCCTGCGGCTGGGAACGCCGCCGATCTACCTCGGCCATGGCCGACTGCCGGAAGGAATTCTCGTCGTCAACCCGCTCTGTCTGAACGCCGAGCGCGCCGCGACTTTGGGACAGCGGCTGCGCGAAGAACTTCAATAATCGCGATTTCTCAATTTCTCTTGAAATAAGCTCTGCCTTGTTCGCAGTAGAACGCGCCAGAGTTTTGGAGCAGAACATTGAGGGAATCGCAAATTCAAAAAAATTGGGCAATGCGGATATGAATCATTCAGTTCAAACCCCAGCCCTGAAATGAAATCGGATCTGTCGCTTCCCGACTGGCGGCTGCCACCTGGGGTGTCGCGATCGCTGTGGGAATTTGCCCACGATCGTGAGATCGCCTGCGAGGAAGACGTGCATCTGGGGGGAGCGCCGCTTCTCGAATTCGACCGGTACATCGCGGCCCACTGGTTCTCGACGCCGGGGCGACTTGTCGATCTGGGGTGCGGCACCGGCCGGTCGCTGGTCGATTTTTCCAGGCGTGGCTTCGACTGCGTCGGTGTTGATTTATCGCAGGCTTCTCTCGAAGTCGCTGCCGAGAGAGCACGCGATTCTGGGCAGCCAGTGCGGCTGGCACGGGCTAATCTTTGCGAACTGGGGTGTTTGCCGAATGACCAATTCGATTATGCCCTCTTATTGTTTGGAACATTGGGCATGATTACCGGCAGTAACTTTCGTCAGCAGGCTCTCGCGCATGCCCGTCGTGTTTTGAGGCCCGGTGGGCTTTTGATGCTGCATGTGCATAACGTATGGCGTCACTTCTATTCGCCACAGGGTCGTCGCTGGCTGGCGCGAGATGTTGTCAAACGCTTGTCTGGCAACCCAACAGCGGGCGATACCGAACACGACTATCGTGGTATTCCAAGAATGTACCATCACCCATTCAGCCGCGGCGAGATTACCCGATTGCTGCGGGAATGCGGTTTTATGATCCGCGAAATGATTCCACTGGCCGCGGTCGGCACCCCTGCCGGCGATTCACTCGGGGAACACCAAGGCGTGCCTCAAGATCTGGCCTGCCGGGGCTGGTTCAAGAATTTCGAGGCCACCGGTTGGCTGATTCTGGCAGAGGCGTCGTAGGGAGACTCACATGAACCGCGGCCGCGCGTGGCGCTCTATTGCGCTCTGAAACGATATGTTACTCTGAAACATCACTTGTAAGCTCGTCGTACCTGAAACACGCTCATGATGACTGCTCGTGCCTGTCGCAATTTCTGGCTCTCACACCGGCTCGGCCGGCGCGATGTACTCCGCGCGGGGGCGTTGAGCCTCTTTGGCCTTGGTTTGCCCGACTTGCTCGCGGCCCGCGCTGCAGAAGATGCAAAACCCACGCCCCTTGCCCGCGCTGCTGATAAAAGTTTCGGCCGAGCGAAAGCCTGCATTCTGCTGTTCATGTGGGGCGGCCCTGCGCAACAGGACACATGGGATCTGAAACCAGACGCTCCCGCGGAAGTTCGCGGGCCGTTCCTTCCGATTGCAACTCGGGTTCCTGATATCCGCATCTGCGAGCATTTCCCGCTGTTGGCTCAGCGGACAAACAAGCTGGCGATCATTCGGTCGATGACGCACAACAACGTTGATCATACGGTGGCAACCCATTTTCTCCTCACCGGAATGCCACCTATTCCGGGAGGGACAAAATACACCGACTGGCCGCACATCGGAGCGGTATTGTCGCGGCTCGGACGCGGTACCGACCCCCTCCCGCCGTTCGTTTCGATGCGTCCCAAATTACCAGGTGACGTGCCGCGCTTCGTCGAGGAAAGTCGCGGACAATTCGGCGGCTGGCTTGGCCAGGCATGCGATCCGCTCACAATCGACGCAAACCCTGCCGAACCCGACTATCGAGTCGGCGACTTCCAGCTCCCGGCCGATATCTCGGCCCGCCGACTCGACAACCGCCAAGACCTGTTGCGCGAGATTGACCGGCAGATTCGCACGCAAGGCGAAAGCCCGGCCGTGGCCGCGATGGGTCGCCACTACCGCCGATCTTTCGATCTTCTGCATTCCTCTGTCGGTCAAGGGGCGTTTGATCTTGCCGCCGAACCGCCTGAAATGCGCCGCCGATACGGCCTGAACCCACATGGTCAGTCGGTCTTGCAGGCCCGGCGGCTGGTCGAACGGGGAGTCCCCCTTGTGACCGTTTTCTGGCCCAACGACGGGATCAAGAACGTCAGTGTTTATTGGGACACTCACAGCCGGAATTTCATTGACCTTAAAGAGCGGCTGATGCCTGCCGCTGACGTCGCGTTTTCGACGCTTCTGGATGATCTGGCCGAGCGCGGACTGCTCGACGAAACGCTCGTCCTCTGGACTGGCGAATTCGGCCGCACACCGAAGATTGGCCAGGTGAACAGCGACGCCGGCGCCGGGAAGGACGGCCGCGACCATTGGCCCAGTTGTTTTACGAGCGTGCTGGCCGGGGGCGGAATTCAAGGGGGCGTCACTTACGGCGCGTCAGACCGACATGCGGCTTACCCGGCTTCAAACCCGGTCCCTCCCGTCGA
>JAYTRB010000582.1:0-3508 GCA_043746425.1 Planctomycetia bacterium | reverse complement strand
ACGATCGCCATCATCCGCCGGGCGCATCGTCTGATTTACCGGCAGCACAAGAGGCTCCACGAATTGCGCGAGATATTTGCGGCAGAAATCGGTGACTGTCTGCCACTCGAGCTGGCACGCATTCTCGATTTTGTTGAACGCCAGCAGGCCGGCAGGCAGGGCCGCGCCGGAGAGGCCCGTCGCGACGCACCGGCCGCCAGCCAGCGGCAAGACATTCGGAGAGCGGCATGACGGCCATCCGCATGGCGGTCATTGGCACGGGAGCCCTGGGGCGCCATCACGCGCGCATCCTCGCCGACCTTCCCGGCGTTGAACTGGTCGCCGTGGCCGACGCCAATGCTCAGGCTGCGGCTCAGACGGCCCAGAACTGCCGCACCATCGCCACCACCGACTATCGCGAACTGCTGGGCAAGGTTGAGGCCGTGGTCGTCGCCGTTCCGACATCGGCCCATTGCCGCGTGGCGGGCGATTTTCTGGGCGCAGGCGCCGACGTCTTCGTCGAAAAACCAATTGCCGCCAGTGTCGAAGAGGCCCGCGAACTGGTCGAACTGGCAGAGCAGCATGAGGTGCTTTTGCAGGTCGGGCATGTCGAGCGTTTTAATCCGGCACTTGTCGCCGCTCGTCCGTTTCTCGGATCTCCCAAATACATTCGGGCCGAACGATTTGCCCCCTTTTCGTTTCGATCGACCGATATCGGCGTCGTGCATGACTTGATGATTCATGACATTGATCTGGTTCTCGACCTGGTCGCCCAACCAGTCATCGACGTGCAGGCCTTCGGGGTCGGCATTCTCGGTGAACATGACGACTGCGTGCAGGCCCGCCTGACGTTTTCGAACGGTTCAGTCGCCGACCTCGCCGCAAACCGCGTCAGCCCCCTCGCCAGCCGACAGATGCAGGTCTGGGGACCAGAGGGCTGTGTTCAACTCGATTTCGCGTCCCGCGCGGTTGTCTGTTACAGTCCGGGCCCTGCCTTGCGTTTTGGGGCCGGCCCACTCGAACGGGCACGGCAAACAGGCGCCAATCTCGACCAGCTCAAGGAAGAGATCTACGGGAAGTTTATTGAAGTGCATCACCCGAACGTCGTTCCCTGCGACCAGTTGACTGCGGAGCTTCTGGACTTTACAGAGTCGATCAGGACGCGAGTACCGCCCAAGGTTGGCGGCACCGCAGCGCTCGAGGCGATGCTCGTCGCGGGCCAGATTCTCGAGCAGATTGCGGCCCCGCCTTGGGCCGCTTCGCTCCCAGCACCGCGACGCCTGGCAGGTTAGCCCTTTTTTAAGGCGAAATCGGTGCGTCTCGCCGCTCGACGATCGACGAATTCGCAAGAAATCGGCCCATCCCCTCGGTTCTTCGCTCTCTGCGCCAAAGTTCTGCAATGAGCGCAGCCATTGTTTGTCGCAACGCATGCATCGTTTCAGACTGAGGTCTATCAGCCAGTTCTAACGTCTTTACGACAAACGTTTTACTTTGACGAACTTGACCGAATCCACGGGGCCGGCGATAATGAAGGACTCGCAAGTTACAAGCGATATCCACTTCGTTCCTTAGCCGTGAAGAGCCGACGAGAGATGAAGAAGTCAGAAATGGCCGAATTTCGGGAATTGCTCATGGAGATGCAATCCCGGCTGCGGGGTGACGTACACCAACTCACCAAGGAAGCCCTGGGAACCGATCGGCAAGATGGAGGGGGCGAATCGAAGAGCCCCACGCACATGGCCGAGCTGGGTAGCGATACCTTCGAGCAAGACTTCACCTTATCGCTGGCGGCCAATGAACAAGAGACACTGAGCGAGATATCGGCCGCCCTGCTCCGGATCAAAGATGGATCGTTCGGATTGTGCGAGATCTGCTCCAAAGACGGAAAGTCGCCGACGCAATCGGCGATTCCCAAGCCGCGTTTGCGGGCTATTCCCTATTGCCGCACCTGCTTTGAATGCGCCCGGAAGCGCGAAGGCTTTTGACGATGACTGCGGTGCCTTCCAGCCGGTACTGGTGCTTCGGCATTCTGACCGCGGGAGGCGTCGCGTCTGACCTGCTTTCGAAAGCCTGGGTATTTTCAGAATTAGGGGCCCCGGGCCGAAGCAGTGAATGGTCGTGGCAGACTGATTTCCTGTGGGGGCGATTTGAGTTCAGCCTCTCGACAGTATTCAATGAAGGCGCACTGTTTGGAATCGGACAGGGCTTCAGCTGGCTGTTCGCGGGGCTGAGCATCGTTGCCGCTTTGGGAATCGTCTACTGGTTGTTCGTGCGGGGCGAAGCTCGCAACTGGTGGTTGACGATCGCCCTGGGACTGATTCTGTCTGGCGCGCTGGGAAACCTGTACGACCGCCTGCACCTGCATTGCTGGACAAAACCGGGGGGAGAACCGCAGTACGGCGTCCGTGATTTTCTCGACTGCAAAATTCCGTGGATCGGCTTTGACAGACCGTTTCGGCCGCGATTGGTCCGCAAGAAAGATTGGCCCGTCTTCAATCTGGCTGACGTCTATTTAGTAACGGGTGCCATTCTGCTGACGATGTACTCGTTTGTGACACCCGGCAGCCCGGCGAGCAAACCAGACGCACTGCGGGCTCATCCCCCCGGCAAATGTTAGGAATGCTCTCAACGATATGCCGGTAGCCCGCGACCGGGCATGAGGTTCATGCCGGCTGCGCCTCGAACGGACTTTTGCGGGCGTTGGCGGCGCGGACGCACAACAGAATTCCGAACTCGTACAGGATGCACAGGGGGATCATCATCATCATCATGCTGATCGGGTCAGAGGGGGTGAGAACCATCGACAGAAAAGCGATTACCAGAATCGCATGCCGGCGTTTTTCACGGAAAAACTTGGCGCTGACGATCGAAATGCGGTCGAGGAAAAGCATCACCAGCGGAAGTTGAAAGCTGAGCCCGAACATCACCGACACCAGCAGTGCAAACGTGATCCAGGTCGAAATTTTGATTTCTGGCCGCAATTGCAGCATGGTGTTGAACGTGAACAGAAAGTTCAGCACGAACGGAATCACGACGAAAAAGCAAAATGCCGCGCCGCCAAGAAACAAGATGATGCTCATGGGAAAATAGGTATAGACGTATTTGCGTTCGTGAGTATAAAGCCCCGCTCCGATAAAGAGCCACAACTGGTAGAAAATCCACGGGCTGGAGATGATCGCACCCACGATCAGCGAGACCTTGAGATAAATCATAAACGCCTCGTCGACGCCATCGGTTCGCGGATGCATCGACTCCTGCCGCATCTCGGCCAGCAAATCCCCGAACGGAGTACCTTCAAACGAGACGGCAATCCGCGCGGGTACGACGCGTTCGGGAGGCTCGGGATAGGATTCGGGCATCATTTCGTGCAATTGATGTGCGACCTGCCGCACATCAATCTCCAGCGCCATTCTAGGGTCAACTATCTTTTTTTCTGGAATCGCCGCAGCCGCAGCATCATCTTTCTTCCAGAAGGTGCGATTTGACCAGTCTTTCAGGCTGTCCCACTGATTTTTTTCGATTTTGCCTT
>JAYTRB010000581.1:0-7175 GCA_043746425.1 Planctomycetia bacterium | reverse complement strand
CATTAGCATCTTGTCTTGGGAGTTCTTTCAGATCTCGCCACCCCTGCAAGTTTAGGCGAACGCTTTAATTTCAGGCGGCCCTTTCAATTTCAGAAGACCCCTTTCAATTTCATAAGACACGGATGCACAATGAAAAAAGAAGAAATCCTCGCAAAGTTGGCGGCTGGTGAGTTGCAGGTTGACGAGGCGTCGAAACTCCTGGCTGAGCTCGATCAGAAGCGCGGCACGTTGTACTGCAAAGTCAGCGAAAAAGGTGCTCTGAGTGTGTACGGGTTGCAGCGCATGCCTGTCACGCTTTACGTCGAACAATGGCAACGGCTGCTCGATTTTTCTGACGACATCCGCCAGTTTCTGAAAGACAACGACGCCAGCTTCAAGCGCAAAGAGAAGCCGCAGTAATGGCGAGGCGTCGCGGCGAGTTTTTCAGTTCAGGCGTCAATTCCATTGCGCCAATTGCCCGTGCGCCTCTTGCCGCTGCTTTTCGAGAAACTCGCGCTCATCAGGGGGGCAGCCCTCAAGGCAGTGTTCGAGCATCTTCAGCGCCTGGCCCGAGCGCCCCGCTTTGAGCGCGATAACCGCCCAGTCGCGGCGCTCATTGTAGGCCGCCGGCTGCAGCGCCAAAAGCCGGTGCTGAACCTTGCAGCACGACCGCCATTCGCCCTGTTTGGCATACAGTGTCTTCAAATTATTGAGCATGCGGATCACGATCTGTCGCGGGCCAACCGGTTCGAGCGCTTTGCGCAGAACCTCGGGCGCCGCCCCTTGCGTTTCCCCCAGCCACTGCACGCATTCAGAATACGTGAGCACCTTGCCAGCGTGGAAGGCATCGATAAATAAGGGTGTGTCGAGCGTTTCGTAGGAGGTCAGAAAATGGCCGGGAGCGGCGACACCCTGCAATGGCAGACCCATTCGCTCGGCAACGGCCATGTACAGCACTGACAGGCTGATGGGGATGCCGATCTTCCGCTCAATGACGCGATTCAAAAAACTGCCGTCGGCATCTTCATACGCCTCGCGCGCGCCGACAATTCCCTGTCGGCCGGCGAGGCACCCCGCAAGCTCTGCCAAGAGCGCTTCGTCAGAGGCCGCGCCGGCCACAGGGCCGCTCAGTTCGGCAGCCCGGTCGTCGATCCAATGGAAGATCGGGGCGAACGCAAGCTCAGGATATGCGTCCCGCGCCAGTTCGAGTGCGGCAGCTGTCAGATTCACAGAGTCATCCTGGCGGCCCAGGAATTTACAAAACTCCGGGTCGGTGGCGAAGTCTTTCAGGAAATCCATGCCGTGCATAGCTCGTGTCCTATTGTTATTGGCGGTGTGGATTCTATCCGGACAGAGGTAAGGCGACAATTAAGCGACCAGACTGAACCGCGTCAGCCATGGTTCATTGTCGTTTTTGTTGGCTTTGACAATCTTTGCAAGGCCAACAGAAGTCGAACCCGAATAGCGAGCCGGGAGGTAGTGGTGCATAATACGAAATGGGCGTGATCCACGGCCTCGCTGGGTGCGTTATTCTGAATCAACAGGAGGATTCCCATGACTGCTGAAAACGGTTGGTATTATGCCCGCGGCCAGGAAACAGTCGGACCCCTCGCACTGGAAGATCTCGTGAAAGGGCTCTCCACAGCAAGCGGAATGAACACGCTGGTTTTCGGCCCAGGGACGCCGGAATGGACGGAGGCGCGGCATGTGGCTTCTGTCGTCAACGCCACACATGGCAGGGGAGCACCGCCTCCACCACCATTCGGTGGGCGACAGGCCGACGAAATCGACTACGAAATCTTTGGCCATGAAATGCAATATGTCGAGATTACTCTGGACCCGAACGAAATGGTGATCGCAGAGCCGGGAATGTTGATGTATATGACGGCGGGCATCAAGATGGAAACGGTGCTGGGCGATCCGTCGCAGCAGTCGGGGTTTCTGGGAAAGATCGCGGCGGCAGGAAAGCGGCTGCTGACGGGTGAAAAGCTGTTTGTGACGACCTTCAGCAACGTCGCCGGCGGCCGTGAGCAGGCCGCCTTTGCATCGCCCTTTCCGGGCAAAATCATTCCCATGCATCTCGATCAGCTCGGAGGCGAATTGATCTGCCAGAAAGACTCGTTTGTGTGCGCAGCCCGAGGAGTTAAAATCGGGATCGCATTTCAGAAGAAGTTCGGAGTGGGGATGTTTGGCGGAGAGGGATTCATCATGCAGCGCCTCACGGGTGACGGCATCGCACTGATTCATGCCGGCGGAACGATGATGAAGCGCACGCTGCAAGTCGGTGAAACGCTACGACTCGATACGGGCTGCCTGGTGGCCCTGTCGCCCAGCGTGACTTATGACATTCAACTGATCGGCGGAATCAAGAACACGCTATTCGGCGGAGAGGGGCTGTTTTTTGCGACGCTCACCGGCCCCGGCGAGGTGTGGTGCCAGTCGCTGCCGTTCTCGCGTCTGGCTGGCAGAATTGCTGCCGCTGCGGGCAAGCCGGGGGGCAAGGAGGAAGGCTCGATCCTCGGACGGCTGGGCTCACTGCTGAATGGCGACAATACATGACGTGCCCAGCGGCCAGGCCGAGCGATCGATGACAAGAGCGCCTTATCAACTATTGAATTCCAACCCTGCCGCCCGCCCCCTTTATCAACTCGCAATGATCGCGTCGACGCTGTCGTGCTCGTGGCTGGCGATGCAGGTGGTGCATGAATTCGGCCACGTCCTGCACGCCTGGTCGAGCGGCGGTACAGTGGCGCTGGTGGTGCTTCTTCCGCTCGAGATTTCAAGAACTGACATTTCGATCAATCCTCATCCGCAGTTTGTCGCGTGGGGAGGACCCATCTGGGGATCCCTCATTCCGCTGGGAATCTGGGTGGTCGGGAGACAGATGAAATGGCCTCGCCTGTGGCTGGCGACATTCTTTGCCGGTTTCTGCCTGATCGCCAATGGGGCCTATCTGCTGGCCGGAAGCGTCTTCCCTGTCGGGGATGCCGAAGTGCTCCTTCGTGAAGGCGCGCCGCGCGCGGCTTTGGCGGGGTTTGGCGCAAGCGCGCTCACCGGGGGGCTCTGGTTTTGGAACGGCATCGGAGCCTTTTTCGGCCTGGGTCGACAGGCAGCGGCCATCGACCGGCAGGCGGTGTGGTATGCAACGGGCGCAACGACGCTGCTGGTCGCTGTCGAATGGCTTGTCGCAAGTCGGTAACTTCAGACCGCTATGCCAGCCCTGCCTCTCACATTGACCTGCGGTGCAAGTCCCCGGCGGGCTATCAGCCTGTTGAAAAACGGGGACAGGCGCCTCACAGCAACTCAATTCTCCGTGATTTTCGACTGTTGTTCGGAGCCAGTCCCCGTTTTTCAACAGGTGGGCTATGCGTTTGAGCCCTACAATGACACCATTCTACTGTGTGAGGAGGCACCTCCCGCGGCGCGCCGCGGGAATGTTTCTGCCCAAACGGCCAAACGGGCGTCGGTCAGGAAGCGGTCTGGACACGTTTCTTCACATTCGGTATTACGCCTCCCCACTCACTTCTCCCTCTCAAACATTTCCCATTTCCCATGTCGGCGGAGGCAGGATGCCTTCTGCGGCGTCTGATACTGTGCGCAGTTTCTGGGCCAGGAACCGGGGCCTGATTGTCCCGGCGCTGATGGCCACGTCGATCCTTGTGATCATCGTGCCATTGCCCGCGCGCGTGCTCGATCTCTTGTTGTCTG
This sequence comes from Planctomycetia bacterium, assembly GCA_043746425.1. Taxonomy (GTDB): domain Bacteria; phylum Planctomycetota; class Planctomycetia; order Planctomycetales; family Planctomycetaceae; genus JACQFH01. The sequence goes on along the minus strand of JAYTRB010000581.1, from coordinate 3,488 downwards.
CAAATATCACCATCTCGGTGCTCATTCTGCTGACGACATTGTACGTCGGCCGACCTCTCGAATTCAGTGTGTTTCCCTCGCTGCTCCTGGGTACGACCCTGTCGCGGTTGGTGCTGAACGTGGCCTCGACGCGGCTGATTCTGACGCACGGCGGAATCGACGGAACCGGCGCCGCCGGAGGGGTCATCCAGGCCTTCGGAGAATTCGTCGCCGGAGACAAAGTCGCTGTCGGACTCATCATCTTTGTCATCCTGATCGCCATTCAATTCCTCGTGATAACCAAAGGCGCGACGCGTATCAGCGAGGTGGCGGCCCGATTCGCACTCGATGGCATGCCCGGCAAGCAGATGGCGATCGACGCCGACTTGCAGGCGGGGCTGCTCAATGCCGAAACCGCTCGCAAACGGCGCGAAGAAGTCGCCGCCCAGGCCGACTTTTACGGATCGATGGATGGTGCCAGCAAATTCGTCCGCGGCGACGCAATTGCCAGCATCGTCATCACGCTTATTAACATCGTGGGCGGGATGTATATCGGAATGTTTGAACAGGGAATGCCGCTCCGTGAGGCGGTGCACGTCTTCACGAAACTGACCATCGGCGACGGGCTGGTGACGCAAGTTCCGGCATTTTTGATCTCATTGGCCGCCGGCTTGCTCGTCACACGCACCAGCGCCGACAGCGACCTGTCGAACGACATCATCGGACAGATGTTCATCCGCCCCGAGGCAATGGGTCTCTCGGCCGTATTTCTGGGCGCCCTTTCATTCACCGGTTTGCCGAGGTTTCCTCTTCTTATTCTGGGGGCTGGCCTATGCGTCATGACAGTCGTTCGGTCGAGGAGCCGCAAAGTTCAACAGGCGGTTGCCCAGCAACAGGCTGCCAGAAAGGTGACCGAAAAGCCCGCCCCAAAGCCAGAAGACAGTCTGTTCGTCGATCCCATGGAATTGGAACTTGGTTATGGCCTCATTCGACTGGCTGATACGAACGCGGGAGGCGACCTGCTCGATCGCGTGACGCGTGTGCGACATAAGATCGCGCAGGAACTGGGAATGATTTTGCCGAAGGTTCGTATCCGCGACAACATTCGCCTCGATCAGCGACAATACCAGATCAAGATTCACGACGTCCCCGTCGCCTGGGGAACAATATTTGCCGATGGCCTCCTGGCGATCGACAGCGGTGCGACCAGCGGAAAGCTGCCCGGTGTGGCCACGACCGAGCCTGCTTTCGGCAGGCCGGCCTACTGGATTGAAACCGCCCAGCGCGACCGTGCCGAGCTACTGGGGTACAACGTCGTCGAACCATCGGCGGTCGTCGTGACGCACCTGACCGAAGTGGTCCGCCGGCACAGCGACGAACTGCTTTCGCGTCAGCAGGTGCATCAGCTTCTCGACAATCTCAAAGAACACTCTCCCAAAGTCGTGGAAGAGCTGGTTCCTGAAGTGCTTAAGGCGCACCATGTGCATCACGTATTGTGCAACCTGCTCCGCGAACGGGTGCCGATCCGCAACCTCGAAACAATTCTCGAAACGCTCGGGATGTATGCCGAGCGCACCAAAGAACTGGGCCTGCTCACCGAATTCGTGCGGCACGCCTTAAGCCGCACCATCTGCCAGCAGTACCGCGACAAAGACCGGGTGCTGCGGGTGGTGACTTTCGACCCGGCGCTGGAGGACATTCTGGCAGCGGGAGTCGAACACGGCGAACGCGGAATGATCATCAAGCTTTCGCCGCAGGTTTCTGAGGCTGTCACCCGTGGAATTTCCGGGCAGCTCGAACATCTAACGGGCCCCGGCTTCGCGCCGGTGGTGCTGACGACGCCACAGATTCGCGCGGCGCTGCGGCAGATTACGTCGGCGTCACTTCCGAACCTGGCCGTTCTGAGCCTGAGCGAAATTACCCGCGACACGCAAGTTGAATCGGCCGGCCAGGTGGGGCTCGACGTCTTGAACAAAGACCGCAGGCCCATGCTGGCGGGGAGTGTGTGAAGACGCCCTGAGAACGTGTAGACGAGTTGATGAAATCTGACGTAGTTCTGAATCCTGATTTTCAAGAGAAGGTCGAATGAGCCAGACAGAAGTACGCACGTTCAAAGCGGCGAGCATGCAGGCAGCGCTCGACATTGTCCGCCGTGAGATGGGTTCCGACGCCGTGATTCTTCATACGCGCGAGATTCCGGCGCCTCGGTTTCTCAAGTGGTGGAGAACGACTGAGCGCGTCGAAGTGACCGCCGGAACTGGCGTGAATGTCCGCACGCCCAGGGCCATGTTGCCATCGGGCGCAGGGCGCACCACAACAACATCTCCGCCGCTAACAGCAGGTCCGCGGGCCAAGTATCGACAGAATGACGAAACGCTCGCGCCTCCACCACCGCTGCTCGCGCCCGCAACCCGAAGCGCCGCCGGAGCCGCGCGGCCCCGAATTCCTGCGGCTGGCACAGGGTACGGCCCGTCGATTCCGGCAGATACCTACAGTTCCCGTTCTGCCGCGGTTACGAGTCGCCCGTTCAATCCTCCGGCCGAACGAGACGTGACGTCGCGCGGTCCGGTTTCGGTCGCACCACTTCCTCAATCGACCCAGGCGGCCGCGATGAGCCCCGTGTTGACCGAGCAACAGTCGGCCATCGCCCGGCAGTTGAACTCGATCCAGCAAATGGTGGCTAAACTTGCCAGCGAATCGCTGCATAAGGTCGACGAGATTCCAGGAGAATTGTTTCATCTCTACACCGAGCTCATTGATGTAGAAGCCGAAGAGGAACTGGCCCGCGATTTGATTCACCAACTCAAACAGAATGTACCGCCCGACAAGCTGGCCGACGCCGCCATGTCGAAGGCTTGCCTGCGAGGCATGGTCGAGGGCGAAGTTCGCTGCGCCGCACCGATTGTCGCGACACCGGGTCAGCGACGCGTCGTGGCGCTTGTCGGCCCCACGGGGGTGGGAAAGACAACGACGATTGCCAAATTGGCGGCGAATTTCCGGCTGCGGGACGGCATTCGCATGGGGTTGGTCACAGTCGACACCTACCGCATTGCCGCGGTTGAACAACTTCGCACCTATGCCGAAATCATCGATCTGCCCATGAAAGTGGTCACCAGCCCGCGCGAGATGCGACGCGCCCTGGATGAACTGTCGGGGCTTGATCTGGTGCTGATTGACACCGCCGGGCGCAGTCCGCGCGATGAATTGAAGATTCAGGAGCTGAAAAGCCTGCTGGCCGAGGCCCAGGTCGATGAAGTGCATCTGGTGCTCAGTCTGGTGGCCAGTCCGAAAAGCCTGCAGGCGACGGCAGAGAAATTCGCCGCCGCCGGAACGACCGCCATGATTCTCACCAAACTCGACGAAGCCGTCGGGATGGGGTCGCTGCTCTCAGTGGCTCGGCGCGTTCCACTTCCAGTCAGCTATCTCACCACCGGGCAGGATGTTCCCGATGACATTGAACACGCCAGCCCCCGCCGCGTGGCGCGATTGATCCTCGGCGAAGAATCGCT
>JAYTRB010000580.1:0-12022 GCA_043746425.1 Planctomycetia bacterium | reverse complement strand
CATTATCGCCATTTTCAACCGGAGGGTTCACCAAAACGCCCCAGCTTCTGGAATCAGACCGGCATTTTTCTCGCAGATTATTGGTAATTTTTACAAGCGACTCGAATCGCACGGCCTAAAAGTGGCCCACCAGCGCTCGATTTGCTGCGAGATTGCCAGCCCTTCAAATCTTCGCCAGAGGCGAGAATTCATCCCGGCGTCAGCGACGAAGACAGCCTGCGGATGGACCGGCTGGCCACCTGCCGGAATCAAACTGAGTGGAACCGGAACCGCGGATGTGGCATCTCCACGCGTTTTTTGGATGCATTTGCGGTCGATTCGGATTTGTTCCGAACGAGGTCGAGTGCCCCCTTATACCGCAGCGCAGTGGACGAGGGCATCGCCGTTATGAACATGCAGTTGATTGCGCCCCATGCGTTGCGACTTCGAGAGCGCGTCGAAGGCCCGGTTCAGCACCAGTTCGACATTTTCATCAGGCCGGCAGGAAGTGCAGCCAAAACTGGCCGTGAGCAGCACTTCGGGCCCCGTTTCATCGATATGGAAATGCTGATTGCGTACCGAATCGCGTACCGCCCGGCCCAGACGCGTCGCCGCTTCGAGATCGAGGCCAGGGAAAAGAATGCCCAGCGTCTCTCCGTTGCAGCGACAGACAAGGTCTTCGTCGCGGACGGCCCGGCACACGACGCCCGTCAGCCGTTTGAGGAGTTTTTCGGCCTTGGCATGTCCGAAGCGAGAGACAAGTCCGGCCAGTTTGTCGACGCGAACCAACAACAGACTGCTCTCGCGATTGGCCACGCCCGTCGCCTTGAGCAAGCTTTCCAGATTCGATTCGAAGGCCGGCCGGTCGGGCAGGTCGGTCGCAGGATCAACCGGTTGCATCAGCCAATTGATTTTGAGCTCCTGAGCTTTCGGAGTGGGAGACTCAGATCGTGCCGGCGGGGCGGCAGGAACATGCCGGCTGATGAGGTTCGAAAGCGACTCAAGTAATCCTCCCCGGCGTTTTTCGAGCTGTTGCGTTTGTTCGACTTTCAGGAATTGCCCGGGATGCCGATCGAGCAGAGCGCACAACTCGCGCGCTGTGTCGAGCGTTTGCAACATCGATTGAAACAACTCTGTGATGCCAGAACGCGCGCGTTCGTAGGCCCGGCGTTCGCCCATTCGAGCGGCGAAAAATCCGGCAAAAAAGCCGGATGCTGCGGCCGTGAAGAGAATTCCTACCCCGCCCAGCCACCACTCGACGGGAATGGACCTGATCTCGCTTTCCACGACATCCTTCTCCGATCAGTCAATGCGCCACGACCAAAAGCCGCATGCAGGAAACGCCCCGACCAAGCATAGGTCATGTTGACAGAAAGCAACGCCGCCCGCGACGTCTTTGGCGCGGCAAATCGACAGCCTGTGCCGAATGTGGCAAATGTAACGAGGAAAATGGCCTTCACTTGCCTGTGGGACGCTTCGTGGCGGGCGTCGGCTTAGCGGGCGGCGGCAGAAACTCGAGGCCTCCCACGATCGCCAGGTCGCGGTTGTTCAGTGCGTCGACCTGCTTCGGATCGACGGAAAACACGAATGATACCTGCCTTCCGTCGGCATGGGCGACCAAATAGTAGATCCATTGCATTGGCCCCGGTTCTGGTTCGTTTTTCGCATTCCGTCGCTCAACCGTACCGACTGCAACGACCCGGATCACGAACAACCCCTCTTTCAACGCGAGCTTCTCAGACGCTACGATCTGCTCGAAGTTCTTGCCGAGCGTGCGCACGATGTCGTCCTGAAATGTTGCCTGAGAGACGTGCTCTCCGGGCGAAGCATCGGGGAGCTTTTTAATGTTGCACTGGGCGATCAGCCCTCCCAGATCAAGCAGCCGGAGCATGGCGACTTCAGAGGTCTGGTGAAACAGGTGCCAATGGCGGTCGTGGAAGAATCGCAGATTCCACGCCGGCGCTTCGAACATCAAAAGGCGATTGGCCGCATTGGGTTCAAGGGGGAGGTCGGCAAGATCCTGATCGGTCAATCGCATGGGATGCGCGACGATGGCGCGCGTCAGGTTGGCTTTGGCAACGACGTCGAGCCCTGGTGATACGGCTCCGACAGCCCGCTTTTCAGACTGTGTCATCTCAATCCGCGTGACCAGCTTTTGTTCGCGGTCGTAAATGACATGCCCGTCAATTTGCAGGGCTGACGCGGCACCCACCGTGGCCCCGGTGACATCTCCCGAAAAACTGATCGACGCCTCGCCAGATTTCACGGATTCAAGTTTACAGGTCAGGCCGCCCTTCTCGACAGCATCGACTCCGGTCAAGAGCGGAATGACCCAATCGGCCGGTTTCCAGGTCTCGTCAGTTTCGACGGCAGATTCGGGAAGCAATCCCACGATCGCAAGACTATCGCCGGGGGTCCGCAATAACTCCAGCTCACCATACGTCAAAGGCCCAGAGGGGCTGAACAATTCGATTCCTTCCAACTGGCCCAGGGCGACGATCAACCGCTGCGAATTCCGCAGGGTGGCATTCGATATCTGATTTCCCGCCTGAATTGTCGCGCGGGCCTGTTCGTATCGGCGAACCGCATGCAAAGCCCGGGCTTCGCGGCCGGTCCCGGGCAACCGGCGTTCGGTGTAATCAAAGCGGGCTTCGACGGCCAGTTTCAGCGACTTTTCGGGCCCGGGTTCTGGGAACAGCCTTCCGGTCACGCTCAATTCGACTGCCACACTGCGTATCCGCGAATCGCTCACTTCTTCGCGCAGGACGATTCGGTCTGCGGCCAACGAACGAGCGGCACCAGTGGCTGCGAGCCATGCGAACATGATGACCATTCCGAGTCTCAATTGAACCATCCGTTCCATAACCGCACCTCCTGAACTGTGCTCACGCCCGGCCCCGCGACCACACATCGAAATACGCGACAAACGCCTCGCGAACTTGGTTTTTCGCGAATTGTTCGCAGAGTCTTGGGACTCAAAGCCAGTCGCCATTTTCAACAGGCTGACACGCAAGCGTTTTGTACACGACAGTCGCGGGAAGCGAAAGACGATCTTCTTCATTTTGCCTTCTTGACGGTCTTGCCCTTGCTCCCTTTTTCGGTGGCATTCTTTACGCATTCCGCCTCCAGCTCGGCGAATTTCTTTTGCCACTTTTCGTCTTCGATCTTGGGGTACAATAGCCGCGTCACTTTGAGCAGTTTGGACGCTTCTTCAAATTTTTTCAAAAGCACGAGTGTGTGACACACCTGAAATCGAATGGCAAACCATTCTGGCGTCGCCGCCTGCTCCATGCCTTCCCGCTTCTGCCATACTTTCAAGGCCTTTTTCAAGCAGTTTTCGGTGCCGCAATTCATCAGGAGCCCGGCATATTCTGCCAGGAGCGACTTGTCGCGCGGAGCCTGCACCAGCAGCCGCTCGTAGATTTCAATTCCGCGCTCGGGCTTTCCTGTCGCCCCATAGGCCCGCGCCAGGCAGTCGTCGAGCCGTTGTTTTTCATTGGCCGTCAGCTCAGCACGGTGTTCGTCGAGTTTGAGCGCTGCTTCGAGCTGTAACGCGCCCAGGTCGTGGAACGGATCGCGGCGATCGTCTGTCTGAAGCGGTGCGATGCCGTCGATTATCCGCAGCAATTCAGGCGGACTGGTCGCCGAAATCTGATGCAGAAGGTCGCGGGCATCCTGAAACCTTCCCTGGCCGGCCATCGACACGACCTGCAACTGGCGGACCTGCGCGTACATGTCGCCGCCGGGTTCGGCCGGTTCGTCAGCCGGCCCATCGGCGCGTGCGACATCGACGAGAGACGAGCCGGCAGATTTGACATGTGCCTCTGCCCGTGCGAGCAATTTGTCGGCAGCGGCGAACTGTGGCGGACGGGCCCGCAGCAGAATTCGCGCCAGCCGAACGGCCACCTCCGCATCAAAGATCTGCCCCTTGGACTTTACGTCGGATGTTTTGCCGATCATTTGTTGCAACGTCGTAACGGCCTCAAGTTGCCATTCTTCGAGCGGTTCGCGCAGCTCGCGCAACCGATCGAGAATCTTCTCGTAGCAGCGGGCGACGGCCACGCGCGCCGCTGCGGCCCGTTTATGCTCTGCTGGTATCAGCTTGTAGAGCTCGAGAGCGGCAGAGACCTTCCCGCGGCGTTCATCGAGTCTTGCGAGCATCCACGTGGCTTCGGGCCCCGTCGGGCCGCTGCCGTATCGAGTTCTGTGCAATTCGAGAATGCGGGCATACTCCTCGCGTCGGCCGGTGGTCGGCTTTTCGTCGTAAAACCTCCCCAGGGCATACGCCGCCAAGAGGTGTGCTTCGGGTGTCTTGGAATCATTCGTAAACTGATCGGCCAGCTCGAGAAGATCGGCGGCAGCGTCGGCCCAGTGCTTCGATTTGATTTCGATTGACGCTCTGGTATATCCGAATTGAAAAGCCAGATCGGCGCGATTCTCGTGGTGCGCTTGGGCAGCGGCCTCTCCGTACAATTCGATCGCCTCCTCCGGCCGGCCGGCATTGAAGGCGGCCTGCGCCCGGCCGGCCAGATTCGCCAGCACGGCCCCGTACTGTTCGACTTCACGCATCTGCTGCAATGCCAGATCGGCACGCAGACTCCAGTAGCCCCCAACATCGCGGCGCAGCCTGTTCGCTCGCTGTTCAAGCTGTTGCCGAAGCGGCGCAGGCAATGGGGCCTGCGGTTGGCGCCGGGTGGCCTGCCATTCCACAATCGGTACTTGAATCTGCAGCAACGCCAGTTCGCCCGAGAGTGGCCTGCGGTCGTGTTCCCGTTCGTCGAACAGCGCTGACGCCTCCGAAAAATTCTGCTGTGCCATCAGCGTGCGCACACGCTCGGCGAGCAGCCGGTCGGCGATTTCCGGCGGAGGCGACTGTTGCTCCAGCGCACTCAATTCCCTGAGCGTTCTCGCAAAATCACCAAGCAGCCGGCTGCATTCAATTTGCGAGACTCGGCTCATCCACATCAAATCCAGGTCTTCGGACTCAGGTGGCGATTTGAGCAGCTTTTGTGCATCCAGAAGCAGGGCGGCACGCTCTGGAGAATCAGCCGCCTGGAGATGTGCAAGGTCGACCATTGTGCTTCCCAACCGGTAGTGGACACTGGTCGCCAGCGCGCGGATCTCGAAAAGCCGAAGCTCGCCATCGTCGGCCGTCCGCGGTGACCGCGAGTTTCGCATTCGCTCGGCAAGCGCGGCTTCAAATTCGCGAAGAACTCGAACGGCCTCGTTCAGTGAGTCGACCGCCCGCTGCACCGTCACGGTATCGAGCGGCTGAAGCTCTGCCTGCAGGCGGCGGGTATGACCGATCGTCACGGGGAGCAGCGCCGCCTGCGCTTCGAGCAGAAGCCGGCGCGGATTATTCGGCTCCTGTTTCAGAAACTCCGCCAGAGTCGATTCCGACCGATTCCACAGTTTCGTCTGTTCCGGGTCGCCGGCGACCAAGGCGTGCTCGGCCAGTGTTCGCGCCAGTTCAAGGGTCAAATCGGCTTTCTGAACAGGCGACAACCCGCTATGAGACAGCCGTTCGAGGCAGTAGTTCTCGGCTAATCGAAAAAGCCCGCGGTAGCGCAATTCTCGAAAATACTTCGCCGTGCCGGCGGAGATCGCCGAATCGACACCCAGACCAGTGTGCGGCAACGTCAACCCGGCAATCAGTGCGAACAACCCGCACGGGGCCGTCATTCGCAGCCGATTCGACTTTTGTCGGATGGTCGCCGATTCAGTCACGGATTCAGTCGCTCCATCAACCGCGGGAATCATCTGTGTGGAAACTGCGCGCCCCTCAACGCCGCCAGCAATCGTCATATGACGATTCTTACGATACGCGAAGAAGCGCTTGGTCGGCAACAGCAGCCTGATGGTCGCTCGAAACATCATTCTGCATTGGTGAATTTCAGGTGCCACGTCAATGCATCGGCATGCAGCGCGCCAGCGCATACCAGGCATCTTTGAGATCCAGAGCCGAATTGAATGAAATGACATTGCTGGAAAAATCTGCCGGCTTCTCGCAAGTGACTCTGCTACCACATGCAAAATTTGACATTGACCGTGAACCCCATTGTCCCAGAACCATTTGACCTGCGCGCCGAACTCTGGGCAAGACTGCGACGGCAACCCCTCGCGAGCGCGCGATTGTTCGTTTTGAAAACTCAGGCGCCACGGAATGGCAGACACGCGAAATGTTCAACCCGGATTCTATTTGCGATCTTGCAAAAATCCGGCGAGTCGAGTCACATCAGCCCCCGCTGCATCAGTGCCGGTTCTGGCTGAAGCGCAATCTGATTTCGCCAACGGACTATTACACGACCTGGCGCCACTCAATTAATGCGGAGGCGGGGGGCTGTTCTGGAAGGCCCGATTGCGGTACAGGAAGTCGATGATGTTTCCCTCGTGCGGCTGCAGCCAGTTGAGAGCGATCGTTTTAAGCGCACCGATATTGAGCCGGTCGATATGCGTCGCGTCGAGCAGCGCCTGCGAGAACTTCGGGTCTTTCGTAATCGCCGAGCAGACCAGCGTTTGACCGATCGAGCTCAGCATCTTGTCTTGCGGGCAGTCGACGACCGTCACGAACGGGAACATGTACTCGGCCTTGGCCATCGTCGCGTCAGGGCTCGTGCAATGAATGACAGTCGGACGCAAATAGTCGCAACGTTCGTTCTTGACCAGCCGCGGCCCGGTGCGGTACTTCGCCGTCACCTCAGTCACCCCCGGTTGTGTACAGCCATCGTCGATCTGACTGGAAATCGCCTCGGCCTGTCCTGGAACAGTGAACGCCGCCAGAGTTGCCGTTGCATCGGTCATGGGACGTGGGGCCACAGGCCCCAGTTTCTGCGCCAGCGCGTCGGCGATTTCTGCGCCGTGACGAGACACCCAGATTCCCGAGCAGTTAATACAGCCGCGACCGCTATTGAGGAGGACACTGTCAGCCATTAAGTCGAGGTGTTGCCGCCAGTTGTCGACTTCGTCGTCGCCCAGAATGATTTTGCTGAAGCCCGGCCCATGCACCTGGACACGCGGATTACCGTGGTATCGCTCGACAGTGGGAAGGCCGCCGAAGATCATCGTGCGATCGCAGTTTTCAATGACTGCGGCCCCCATTTCAGGGCCACCAGGGTAAATCGCGATCGCTTCGCGTGGAATTCCCGCCTGGCAATAGGCCTCAGTCATTCGGTAGGGCGTCCACGGTTCCTGCGGACCCGGCTTGAGAACCAGGCCCACCTGCAGGGGAATCACCGGCATCCACAAGGTATGCACACCAGGCGAGTTCGATGGCAGCACCATCCCCAAAACGGGGCTGTTCGCCTGATAGCTCAACATGATGCCGCGGGCTTCGGCTCCATAACCCTTCGTCAAAATATCGAGTGGCAAGCCGCGCGTCAGCGCGTCGAGAATTTCGCGCATGTGGGTCAACACGAAGTAATTCTTCTTCATGTTGGCGGCGCACATATACTCGGGGAGGCCGGTGGTGGCCGACTGCATCCGGCAGAATTCCTGGGGAGTCTGCGTGCCGTTGCCCAATGGCAGTTTCGCGTTGAGATACAAATCGCCGGCTTTGGCGGCGATTTCAATCAGCCGGCTGATGGGAATTTCCCGCAAGGCGTCGCGGGCCCGCAGCATGTGCCGCTTGTCCATCTTCAGCATGCCGCCGTTGGCTTGATGGACTTTCGCGAGCACTTCGCCGGTCTCGAAATGCACGACCTCTTGCTTTTCAAGACTTTCGTAGGGCTTGCCGAAACGGATCACGGGAATTTCAAGCACAGCAATCTCCTGCAGGCGTTTTTTGACTTGGAGAGCGGGGCGGCGTCAGCCCCCTTGATTTTGCGAAACGACACAAGAAAAGTGATCGGCTAATACACGCCGACGGTTGTCGACTTCGCGAATTCGTGGTAAGGCCGCGTGCCGCTGATGCCGTCCCACGGATATTTCTCGAACGGCATTTCGCGTTCTCCCTCGTCTCGTTCCATGAAACCAGGAATGAACGTTTCTTTCGTCAGCGTTGTCAGCTTGACGCGACCGGTCTGGCCGTAACCGACCAACTGGTGGTAATCCTTGAAGTCTACGACTTCTATGACGGCTCGCGGCTGCGGGGCATAGTAACTGATTTTGTAGTTGTCGGCCGGCTCAAACGGCTTGCCGCAGGCGAGCCCCATCAGCGTATTACCGTAGGTGGGAGTCATGTAGACCCCGTCCAGCAACTCTTCCATGGCGAACCGATACCATTGTGGTGTGAACTCGGTCCCGCCAGAAAAAATGCCAGTGATCCCCGCTTGACGAATGCTCGAGCCCATCTCAATGAGCTTCATGGCAAGCGCTTCGAGCAATTTGGGAGTCGTGAACATGCATTTGATGTCGTGACCGGCTGAAAGGATGGTGAGTGCCTGGTCGATGACGTGATCGCGATAAGCTTCCATTTCCTTCATATTGCCGCGCTTGATGAGTTTCACCACCCAGCGGGGGTCGAGATCGACGCAAAAGCAAATGCCGCCGCGATGGTGTGCGAGATGTTCGACCGCCAGTCGCAGTCGCCGAGGACCGCTGGGCCCTAGCATCAGCCAGTTACTGCCCTTGGGAAACTTGTCGTCCGGCAGTGTCTCACTGAACATTTCATAGTCAGTCTTCCAGTCGTCGATCTGCATGCGGCTCTTTGGGATGCCGGTCGTACCCCCGGTTTCGAAGACGTATACTGGTTTTCCGCGCAGGCCTTGTGGAATCCATCGCTGGATCGGCCCACCCCGCAGCCATTCGTCTTCAAACTCGGGAAACTTCTTCAAGTCGTCGAAACAATGCACATCGCGGCGCGGATCGAAGCCGAGCGTCTTGGCCTTTTCGAGCCAGAACGAACATCCCGTAGCGGGGTTAAAGTGCCATTCGATGATTTCGCGGACATGGGCGTCGAGGCGATCTTTGGCGGCTTTGATTTTTGAGGACAATTCCGCAGTGGGGGTACTCACGATTCGATTGACTCCAGCGAGGCGGGACGATCTGAGGAGGAATGACAGGTGGGAACCAAAGCACACTGGGAACCGAAACTGTCGCCTTGTGTATCATCTTAGGGAATCATGCCGGGTTTTCAACGCCGCAGCCGCCATGAAAAAGACCCCTGGCAGGCCACATCATGTCGGCCTGTCAGGGGTCATTCTATTCAAAAAGTCTAAACCGCGTACACGACATCCGCCATCGCGTGCCAATTATGGCCCGCCCGGAGGACCGTTGGGGGGGCCGTTCGGAGGCGCACCACCACCCGGGGGTCCGTTGGGAAACCCACCCTGTGGCCCACCACTGCCTGGAGGACCTCCACTGCCTGGTGGCCCACCGCTACCCGGCGGCCCACCCGGATTAACTGGCGGTCCTGGCGGAGTAATCGTAATTCCACCACCCGGAGGCATCATCCCAGAAGTGCCCCCCGGCGGCCCCCCCATCCCCGAAGGCGCGCCTGGCATTCCACTTGACGGTCCCCCCACTCCGGGAGGATAACCCGGCATTCCCCCCGAAGGCCCGCCCATTCCCGGAGGAGCCCCAGGCATCCCACCGGGAGGGCCCATTCCCGGAGGCATTCCCGGCATTCCACTTGGCGGCCCCATTCCCGGCGGCATTCCACCGGGGGTTCCTCCCATGCCTGCAGGTGCCCCCGGCATTCCACCTGGCATTCCCCCTGACATGCCACCCGTTCCGGGCATGCCTGGCATTCCTCCCGATCCACTTCCCCCGTGAGCCCCCGACATCCCTCCCGCGCCACCCGACATCCCGCCTGCACCCGACATCCCTCCCGCACCACCGCCCCCTGCACTTCCGCCTCCTGCACTCCCCCCCCCTCCACCAGCGCTTCCACCGCCCCCTCCGCCGGCACTACCTCCCCCAGCACTACCGCCTCCACTACCACCACCGCCGCCCCCACCAATACCACCGCCCCCACCCCCAAAGCCACCGCCCCCACCACCGATCCCTCCCCCTGCGTCATTGTTGGGAGTCGAGCGCCTTCGCGACGGACCCGTCACGGGATCTCTCGAAGTCTCCTTTTTCTTCTTTTTCTTGACTCCGGATTTTTCCTTATCTTTATCATTCAGAGAATCGTCGTCAGTCAGATCATCAACTCCCTTTCTGCTGTTGGAATCTGACACTTTCTCAGCGGAGTTGTCAGAGGATGTCTTCCGGCGAATTTCGGCGTTGCCGTTACTCGATAGCAAAACCGATACTCCGACTGCCGATACCACTCCCAGCCAGTACTTCGGGCTCAGCGCAAGCATGCCAAATCTCCAGAGACAGGTGCCATTCCCTTACCGCAACGATTTCAGGGGCGTTTTCTACCTTCCATCGCCATCATTACTGAATTATCGTAAATCCTATCCTCGATGAATTGAAATTGCAATGTTTTTTGTATGAATCATAGTCAACTGGTCGGTTTACCACCCTGTTACTCGCCCGCAAGTGAGACACAAACCAATTCCTTGTCATTTCGGGCGAAAACGCACTTATTCGCGAATGCCGGGTGGCTCCACAGAACGGAATCTTCGCGGCCAAGGGCAATTCCCGTCGGCTCAAGCATTTTCCAGCGGCCAATTTCATCATATCCCTGGCGACTAAGCCGCGCAATGATCAAATGACCCGTCTCACTCGTCAAAAAAAACCGGTCGCCATTTTTGACCAGAAAGGCAGTCCCCGAATTCACAGGACGCGACGTGTCGTTACCAGTCACCGGCCGAAACGTTTCCCATAGTCGTTCGCCGGTGTCGAGCTTCACCCCCCGCAGCGGCCCGGGCTGGTCGATGCCGTAAATCAGCCCGTCTTCGAGGAATGGCGCCGAATTGACAGGGTAAATGGCGTTCTTGTTCGTTCCTCGCCAGACTTCGGTCGCTGCCGGCCGATCGACGGCCAGCCGGATGAGTACAGCCTTGAATCCAATGCCGCCCGCGAACAGAAATTCGCCGGACTGGCGTGGGGGCATAATTGCCATCCCATACGCCGGATCCAGCGGAATCGTCCAGTACACCGTGCCCGTGTCGGGGTTGAGGCTGTTGATTGACTCGGCATGCCAGATGAGAAGCTGGCGTACGCCACCGGCTTCGATCATCGTGGGGGGCGAGTACCCTGGTTCACGGGCCGACAGCGCGTGCCAGATTTCTTCGCCGGTATCTTTATCGAACGCGAACGCCACTCCTTCTTCACCTCCCACCACGCAAATCAGCTTCTTGCCTTCGACCAGCGGATGCCCGCAGAAGCCCCAGGTGGGAGTCTTCGACTTAAAGTCGCGCTTGAAATCTTTCGACCAAAGAATGTTCCCCTTGACGGCGTCGAGACAGAAAAGATTTCCCTCGGCCCCTAGCGCATAGACTCTTCCATCATGCACAGTCGGCGTGCAGCGCGGGCCGGCCGGATACGAAATCGTATAATGACACGGGTACGCGTGCGTCCAGAGCGGTTCGCCCGACTGAGAGTCGAAACAGAGAATCCGCTCCTGGCCATCGATTTCTGGTCGTGAATTCGGAGCGCTGGCCTGGCGAGTGTCGACGTCGGTCAGAAAATCCGCGACGTACACCCGGCCGGCGGCGACCGCCGGCCCGGAATATCCGCCAGTCACCGGCTGCCGCCAAAGCACTTTCGGGCCGGCCGCGGGAAACTTCTGCATGATTCCCGTCTCACGCCACACTGAGTCGCGTTTGGGCCCCAGCCATTGCGGCCAGTCGTCGGCGGGCAATGCCGAAGCAGTGATTGGCAGTAAAAAAATCGCCAGCAATAACCGCTCTGACCACCGCATTGCTTCACTCCTGTAGAGGCGGGCGACAACCCGCGTTATGGTAGCGACTGCAACGGAATCTGCCAGTGGCAGCTCGCTTCGTTACACGGGACGACGACGAGACCTTTTCTCAATCGCCGGCGTTCGACGATGCCACGCGGGGTCGAAAATCTGCCGGTTGTCAACGATGTTGCTTCCCGCCAGCCATCGTCCTGTAAACATTCGTCCAACCCGTTATGGAAGTGGTGATCGTAGTCGAGAATTGTCGAGGAATTGCCCGGTTTTGTGTGCCATGAGCGGCGGTCACAACGG
>JAYTRB010000579.1:0-4429 GCA_043746425.1 Planctomycetia bacterium | reverse complement strand
GCGCCGATCTGCGTCACGACGTCCCCCGGTCGGAAACCCGCAGCGGCCGCTGGGCTGTTTGGTTCCGCAGCGTCCACCACGAGTTTCCGTTGTTCGGGGGTCTTCACGTCATGAGCAATCAGTCCGTGGTACAGGTTGTTCAAATCGCGAATGCTGAGCAGCCGGGCGATATATCGCCGGGCGTCGTCAATAGGAATGGCAAAGCCGATGCGCTGTGCTCCAGCACGAATCGCGACGTTGATGCCGATGACTTCGCCGTCGAGGTTAATTAAGGGCCCCCCGCTGTTACCCGGATTGATGCTGGCATCTGTCTGAAGCAGGTTTCGGTACGACTGGTGATCGCTGACTTCGACATCGCGCGACAGCGCGCTGATGATTCCCTGCGTCACGCTGTGCTCGTAGCCGAATGGGTTGCCCACCGCCAGCACTGTTTCACCGACTTCGAGATCGGAAGACGTCCCCGGTGGAATTACTGGAAAGGCGCGGCTGGATTCGATCTTGATTACTGCCAGGTCGTGTTTCACGTCCCACGAAATCGTTTCAGCGGTAAAGGTACTGCCGTCAGACAGAGTCACGCGAAGGGAATCAACCCCGGCGATGACGTGCTGATTGGTGACGATGTACCCCCGCTCGTCGATGATGATTCCCGAACCCATGCCGTTCACTTTGCGGCTGGGTGCACCCTCGAAAACAGAATCTCTGTCGCGGGCCGTGCGCTCGCTGTGAATATTGACCACAGCGGACTTTGCCCGCCTTATGGCTTTCTTGGCCGGAGTCTCGCGGGCTTCAGAAGCCTGCGCCGATGGCGCTCCCGAGAGAACGAACCACGATGCCGTACATAGCGTCAGGCTGAGAATCCACGATCGCATACGGTGGGTCTTTTCGTTGGCGAGGCGGGTTGTCGAACAACGGACCCCCGCCGCCGATTCGGAAGCAGAAATCCTGGTTACAGAAACGCACACTTTCATGTGGTTCTGAAAATGCAAATCGTCCTGCCTTCAAGGGTTGCTTGAAACGCCTGCACGTGTCGTGCACAAATTGCCCAGTTGGATTGTGAATCAGCTTATGACGACTGTGCCGACCAAATTGATACAACGTTTCCAACCGGCGCCCCGCTTCGCTAAGATTCAGTAAAGCCGGCAGGCCCTGCTCTTGTACGACCGCCGAAAGGCGGCCGGCACAACCGTTATGGTCGTTACGACAGGCACCTGATTGGCCGGCGAACCCGCATCCTCCGCAAAGCTTGCGCACATGAAACGTCGAGAAAAACTGGAAGCGATGCTGGCCCAGTCGCCAAAAGACACTTTTCTGCGCTATGCCCTGGCCCTCGCCTGTGCCGCGGAGGGAAATCCCTCTGCCGCCTGCGAAAGGCTCGAAGCACTGCTCGAGGATGACGCGCAGTACGTCCCGGCGTACTTTCAGCTGGCGCAATTCCAGATGCAGTCAGGGGCAAACGACCAGGCTAAACCGGTTTTGGTTCGGGGAATTGAAATGGCCCGCCGCTCGGGCGACGCGCATGCCGAAGGCGAATTGCGCGGGTTGCTCGAACAATTACCGTAATAGGCGACACAGGCCGCACAGGCTACCGCCAGCCGGGCAAGCACGGCCCCGGCCCGGGAGCTCTTTCACGCCTTGTATCCGGCAATCGTCCAGTGCCTGTCGCTGGTTTGTCGGGCCCAACCGACAGGAAGCCCGGCGTCGTCCAACAGTTCGCAGACTTCCTGCAACGTGAGAGCGGCATAGAGTGAGTCGCGAAACATCTGCCGCTGATGGTCATTGGCTTCGCCGGCATATTGTTCCACGAGTTTCTCGAGCGTCTCGCGGTCGGCTGGCCGCAAGAGATCGCGGACGAACAGTACCCCGCCCGGGCACAGCACCCGCACCATCTCCCGAAACGCCGTGCGCGGTTCGGGAATATGATGAATGATGCTGTTGGATATCACGGCAGCATAGGCCCCGTCGACATAGGGCAGCGCCTTAGCGTCAAACTGTTCGAGCTTGATTCTAGCCGTGAGCCCAGCGCGGACGATGTTGCGTTGGCCCAGCTGCAACATGTGAGCGGCCAAATCGACGGCAGTAATCGACAGGTCGTTTCGTCGCCGCGCGATTTCCATCGGAATCTGCGCCGTGCCGGCGCCAACATCAAGCACCTGAACGGTCGCATGGCCGGGGGGGCAGATCGGGGCCACTGCCAGAAAATCATCGGCAAACAGGCGGTTCACGTCCGCATGGTCCATGCTGTCATAATCAGCCGCCTCTGCGGCCGAATCCATCACTTCTGGTTCGAGAGTGCGGGCGAGCATATTCACCTTAAACCAAAGGTCGAGCCAGCTTACGAAAACGGCCCGCGGGGAATTGCCCCCACGGGCCAGTAGTGGTCTTTTAGGACATCAAAGGCCGCTTACGACTTTTCTTCAGAAGCCGGAGCTTCGACAGCGGGGCCTTCTGCGCCGACGGCAGCGAGTTCAGGCTGCGTATCGACAGTGGCGTCGAACAATAGGTGCTTCTGATCGCCGGTTTCGGTGACAGTGACGGTGATCACACTCTTTCCCTCGAAGCTGCCCTTGAGGAGTTCTTCGGACAGCGGGTCTTCGACGTAGCCTTCGATCGCCCTCCGCAATGGACGAGCGCCGAAGTCGAGGTCTGACCCCTTGTCGATGAGAAATTCCTTGGCCGGATCAGTGAGCACGAGCTTGAGACCGCGTTCAAACAACCGTTCACGAACTTTGGCCAATTCGATGTCGATGATTCGCTTGAGGTCTTCGCGGGTCAGGTGGCGGAAGACGATGACATCGTCGACCCGGCCCAAAAACTCGGGCTTGAACTCGCGTTCGATCTCGTGCTTGAGCCGCTCCTTCATTTTGTCGTAGCTCGAATCCTCGTCTTTCTTGCCAAACCCGAACACGTCGCCCGAGTGAATGGCCGCGGCGCCGACGTTCGTCGTCATAATAATGACGGTGTTCTTGAAATCGACCTTGCGGCCGAAACTGTCGGTGAGATGCCCTTCCTCCATGATCTGCAACAGCATGTTGAACACGTCGGGATGGGCCTTCTCGATTTCGTCGAGCAGCACCACGGCGTACGGGCGGCGGCGAATCTTCTCGGTGAGCTGCCCCCCTTCTTCGTAACCGACATAGCCCGGAGGAGCCCCAATCAGCCGGCTGACGTTGTGCTTCTCCATATACTCGCTCATGTCGATCTGAATGAGCGCATCGGCGTCGCCGAACATGAATGCCGCCAGCGACTTGGCCAGCAGGGTCTTTCCCACGCCAGTGGGACCGGCAAAGATGAATACGCCAGTCGGTCGTTTGGGGTTCTTCAGACCGCTGCGACTGCGGCGCACGGCCTTGGCGATCGACTTAATCGCCTCCATCTGGCTGATCACCCGCTTTTGCAGGTCGCTTTCCATTTCAAGCAGGCGCACCGCGTCGGCCTTCGACAACCGCGTCAGCGGAATGCCCGTCATCTTCGACACGACTTCAGCGATGACCTCTTCGTCGACGAGCCCGTCAGATTCCTGTGCTTTTTCGCGCCAATCGCGGGCCAGGTTCTCTTTTTCCTTCTTTTTCTTGTCGGCCTTGTCGCGCAGGCTGGCGGCCTTTTCAAAGTCCTGATTGGCGACTGCTTCTTCTTTCGCCTGATTCAGCCGTTCGATCTCGTCTTCGATGTCTTTCAGATCGGGCGGCCGAACCATCGATTTCAAACGAATTCGCGCACCGGCTTCGTCGATGACATCGATGGCCTTGTCGGGCAGGCACCGCCCCGTGATGTACCGCGAGGAATATTCAACGGCCGCTTTAAGCGCATCATCGGTGATTCGTACGCGGTGGTGTGCCTCATATCGGTCGCGCAACCCCCGCAGAATCTCGACCGCCTCTTCGGGACTGGGGGGCTCGACCAGCACGGTCTGGAATCGACGCTCAAGCGCCCCGTCCTTTTCAATGTACTTGCGATATTCGTCGAGTGTCGTGGCGCCGATGCACTGCAATTCGCCGCGGCTCAGGGCGGGCTTCAGCACGTTCGAGGCGTCGATAGCCCCTTCCGCTCCACCGGCCCCGACCAGGGTATGCAGTTCATCGATGAACAGAATTGTGTTCTTGGCGCGGCGAACCTCATTCATGACCGCCTTGATGCGCTCTTCAAACTGGCCACGGTATTTCGTGCCGGCAACCATCATTGCCAGATCGAGCACCACGATGCGCTTGTCGCGCAACAATTCAGGAACATTGTTCTCGATCACCATTTGCGCAAAGCCTTCGACGATGGCGGTCTTTCCCACCCCGGCTTCACCCAGCAATACTGGGTTGTTCTTCTGGCGGCGGCTGAGGATCTGAATGACCCGCTCAATTTCATCCTGGCGTCCGATGACCGGGTCGAGCTTTCCCTGCCGGGCCAGTTCTGTCAGATCGCGGCCGAAACTGTCGAGGGC
>JAYTRB010000578.1:0-7954 GCA_043746425.1 Planctomycetia bacterium | reverse complement strand
ATTTTTCCAGCCCGTCTGCCGATCTTCCCTTTCGACTGCCGCTCGATTTGACTGTGGAAGACCCCGATACGATCGCCGAGCTCTGCCAGCACACCGAAGGCGAAGATCGCGAGCGGTTCGCCCTCAGCGCCCTGCGGATCGGGGTTCTGGCCCTGCGGCAGGCCCGGGGTCAAGTTGACGGCGAACAGATTCGCCGTCAGACCGACCACATGCTCATGGCGTTGCAATCGCAATTGAACGATCATGCGACGCTCGTCCATAACCGCCTGACGCAGTCGCTTAAGGATTACTTCGACCCCGAAAGCGGCCGTTTTCAAGAGCGCGTCAATCGGTTGATCCGCAAAGACGGCGAACTCGAAGATGTGCTTCGCCGGCAGATCGGAACCGAAGATTCCGAACTCTCCAAGACGCTCGCGGCCCATTTCGGTCAAGAGAGTCCGCTGCTGAAACTGCTGACCCCCGACGAATCGCGAGGCCTGGTGAAGGCCCTGCATGACACGTTCGAAGAGCAGTTGACCTTCCAGCGCGATCGCATTCTGGGGGAGTTTTCGCTGAACAATAAAGAAGGCGCCCTGTCGCGGCTGATCGACGAATTGCACACGCATCACGGCAAGCTCACCGACAATCTGCAGGATAAAATCGACGGGGTCGTCAAGGAGTTCTCGCTCGATGAAGAAAATTCGGCCCTCAGCCGGCTGGTTCGTAACGTCGACCGCGCCCAGCGGACGATTACCAGCGAGTTCTCGCTCGACAACGAAACCTCGGCCCTGTCGCGGCTCAAAGGCATGCTCGAAACGACCCAGCAGGCGATTGACAGCAATTTGACGCTCGATAATGACGAATCGGCTCTGGCCCGGTTGCGAAAAGAAGTGCTCGATATTCTCGACTCGCACTCGAAGACAAACCAGTCGTTTCAAGAGGAAGTCAAGCTGACGTTATCGAATATGGTCGTGCAGCGCAAAGAGGCGGCCCGGTCAACGACGCATGGTCTGGTCTTCGAGGATGTGGTCTGCGAATTCCTCGCACGCGAGGCGCAGAAACTTGGCGACATCGCCACCCGCACCGGCGAAACCACGGGAATGATCAAGAACCGAAAGGTTGGCGACTGCGTCATTGAACTGGGGCCCGAAAGCGCCGCCCCCGCGGCTCGCATCGTCGTTGAAGCCAAAGAGAAAAACCAATATCCCATCGCTCAGGCGCGGGTAGAAATCGACGACGCCCGCAAAAACCGCGGCGCGCAAGTGGGGCTGTTCGTCTATTCCGCCGATCTGGCGCCCGCCGAAATGACCGCCACCCCGCTTGTACGCCATGGCAATGACGTTTTCGTCATCTGGAATCCGGAGGACTCGGCAACCGACCTGGTTCTCAAGACGGCGTTCACCCTGGCGCGGGCACTGTGTGTCCGCACTGCCCGCCACAGCGACGCCGAGGCGGCCGACTTCCGCGCGATCGACGAAGCGATCTGCGAAATCGAGAAACGAACCGAAGGACTCAACGAAATTGAGACGTCGGCCAAGACGATTCAAACCGGAAGCGAAAAGATTTTGAAACGTGTCGAATTGTGCCGAAAAGCGCTGGTGCAGCAGGTCGAGATTCTGCGTGAAAAGATGGATGAACTCAAGCATTTGACCGGCAGCGAGAAGGCCAGCGAATGAGCCGAACATGGGCCGCTGACGAAAGCGGATGCAGGTGCCCCCTTTCTCGGCGTTATCTCGAGCGGGTCAATGCATTTCACGGGCAACATTTCTCGATGCGGGAATCAGATGACAACGACTTTTCCTAAACGATAGACCCCACCGGCTCAGCAACAGATATCTCAAATCAGGAGGATGGAATGACAGGCTACACCGTACATACCGGGGCGACCGAAAAATTTGTGGAAGGATGGGATCAGATCTTCGTGACCGCAGCTGCCAAACGGCCCAAAAAAGCCAAACGGCCGGCTGCGAAGAAGAAACCTGCCGCGAAGGGCAAGCCGTCAAAGACGCGCCAACCGGCGAAACGAAAGTAACTCGTTTCGTGAAGTCGCGAGATTCCTGTTCAGCCGGCAGAAGAAATCAGAGCGGGCCTGAACCAAGAGAAACCGAGTACTGGTCGAATGCGGCAGACCGACTGCGAAAGGGTTTCGATTCCCGAATCTCTGGCTTTTTTCAGAAGCTTGAATTCTGGAATTCGTTGGTTTCGCCCAGTGTGGCTGCCCCAGTGTGGCTGCCCCATGGGATTACCCAGTTCAAAAATATGAAAAAAGCGGGGGAGTTCGATTTGAACTCCCCCGCTTTGTGATTCTATTGCGCCTGAATGCCACGTCTTACCGCGGCATACCGACCACGACTACTTCGTTTCGACCTTGAATTCGCCCTTCTTCCAGGCGTCTTCGCCGAAGACCATCTCCAACTGCTTGTCGCCTTTTTCCTTCTCGACCTTGCCCTTGCAATTGTCGCAGCAGAACTTGACCTTCGCACCACCCACGGTGAGCTCTTTCTCGTTGTTGATCTCGGCGCCAGAAATCGGGCACTTGCCCTGCTTGGTCTGGCCGGTCTGAACGAGTTGCGCGTTGGCTTTGGTGCCGAACTTCTTTTCATCCTTGGCGAACGCTTTCGGGCAGTTGCCACAGCAGAAATAAACCTTGCCCCCCTTATAGTCGGCGGTCTTGTCGGCCTTCGCGTCCTTATCGGTGGCGACGATGCACTTGACCCCCTTCAGATCGACTTCTTTGTCGGCCGCGTGAACCGTAGCCAACAACAATCCCGAAACGACAGCCACCAGAAGCGTAAAGCGTTTCATCGAGGTCTCCTTCTTCGGACAACGTGGGTGAAAATCCGGATGAGGGCGAATGCAACGCCCCTGCTTCCGACAATTCTGCTACAACCATTACATATCGACATTTTTATACCTGTTCCTGCCGCGTTTGTCACGCCTATTTGTTTTTTTCGACTCAAAGAGTCGCCGGGAGATATCGGCGGTCGAAGCCCTTCCTCAGCCAACAAGTCTGCGTATGCTTATACGCTACCGCAGATTACAATGCCGCGACTTTCGATTCCAGAACCTGCTCGCCTAAGGAGTCTGCTCGATGGCCGTTCGGAAACCCACCCCGCGAAAGCTCGCGAAATCCCGCACTTCTGCCCGGCTTGGCAACGAACAGCAAACCATTGGCGGGTACCTCATCCAGCGCCTGCAGGATTACGGCCTCGAGCATGTGTTTGGAATTCCGGGAGACTTCGTCCTTCAATTTTACGCATTGCTCGAAGCGAGCCCGTTGATGATCGTGGGCTGCACGCGCGAAGACAACGCCGGCTTTGCCGCAGATGCGTATGCCCGCGTCCACGGCATGGGGGCCGTGTGCGTCACGTTCAGCGTGGGCGGACTGAGCATGTGCAATTCAATCGCCGGCGCTTATGCCGAGAAGTCGCCGGTTGTCGTCATCAGCGGCGCACCCGGCGTCGATGAGCGCCGCAGCGACCCGTTGCTGCACCACCGCGTGCGAGATTTCAATACGCAGCGAGAAGTTTTTGAAAAAATCACGGTGGCTTCGGCGTCGCTCGACGATCCGCTGACGGCGTTTCGCGAGATCGACCGCTGCCTGGCTGCCTGTCAGCGCTACAGCCGCCCCGTCTATCTCGAATTGCCGCGCGACCGCGTCCGCACGAAATGCCTGTATCCTTATCAGCCGAGTGAAGAAAAACCGGTGAGCGACAAGCTGGTGCTGCGCGAGGCACTCAACGAAGCCGCCGAAATCATCAATGGCTGCCAAAAGCCGGTCATCATCGCCGGCGTCGAAATGCACCGTTTCGGACTGGGCGACGAGGTGGTCAAACTGGCCGAAAAGCATCAGATTCCGATGTGCGCCACACTGCTGGGAAAATCGGTCGTCAGCGAGCGGCATCCGCTGTACCTGGGCATTTACGAAGGAGCCATGTGCCGCGATCCAGTTCGCAAATTCGTCGAAGACAGCGACTGCATCATTCTTCTGGGAACGTTCATGACCGACATTGATCTGGGAATCTACACGGCGAAACTCGATATCGGAAAGTGCATTTACGTGACGAGTGACCTGTTGCAGATCCGCCATCATCACTTCAATGACGTGTTGCTGGCCGACTTCGTCAAGGGGCTGCTCAAAACCAACCTGTCGCCTCCAAAGCGGCCCATTCCTGCTCACTGCCGGCGCGAAGAGATTGCCTTCGTGCTCGAACCTGAAGCGAAAATCACAACCCATCGCCTGTTTGCCCGAATCAACGAACTGCTCGACGAAAACATGGTGGTGGTGGCCGATGTGGGCGACTGCCTGTTCGCGGCGGCCGATCTCATGATCTACCGCGATACCGAGTTTATCAGCCCGGCCTATTACACCTCGATGGGCTTTGCGATACCCGCCGCCCTCGGGGCTCAATTCGGTAACCGCAAGCTGCGCCCCATCGTACTGGTTGGTGACGGGGCCTTTCAGATGACCTGCCTGGAACTCTCGACGGCGATGCGGCACGGCTTCAACCCCATCGTTCTGGTGCTTAACAATAAAGGGTACGGTACCGAGCGCTTCCTGCAAGAGGGACCATTCAACGACATTCCCAACTGGGAATACCACCGCCTGCCCGATCTGCTCGGCGGTGGGTGGGGCTTTGAAGTCCGTTCTGAAGGAGACCTCGAAAAGGCCCTGCAGGCCGCCCTGGCCAACAGCGACCGTTTCAGCCTGCTCAATATTCACCTGGAGCCGACCGACATCAGCCCGGCCCTCGAACGGCTCGCCAAGTGGCTTTCAAAGCGCATTTGACTCGTCCCGTGCATTGTTTGATTCCCGGCTCAGCAGGCGGCGGCAAATGTCTGCCACGGTATCGCCCCCGATTGGCTCGGTGATGAACTCGACTGCGCCCAGTTCGCGGGCTGGCCACTCCAGCTCTTGCATGGCGCGCGACGCCACCACCACCGCGCAAGCACTTACCCGCAGCCGGAGGAGCGCTTCAAGCAAACGCAGGCCGTCTGCCGCGCCGGCAGAAAAATCGAGCACCACGACGCTGCCGGGGGCCTGCCGGCACAGCGCGATCACGTCGGCAACACTGCGACAAGGCCGCACGAGCAACTGTCGACTGGCAATCCGCCGCTTCAGTGCAGATTCCCACCGCGGAGATTTTTCATAGATCAGAACGGCAGGAGCGAAGGGGGACATATGGGCCTGCTAAAAATGGCTCTACTACGAATGGCAGATGACCAATGACCTATTTCAGAGCGACCCGCGGCTAATCGACAGTGAAATTCCCTCATTTGGATGGCCGCGCGTCAATGGTTTTCGCCTTCGCAGGTTGCCCCTCCTGGGGCGAAAAGCTGATGTCGAGAACATCGCCTTTTTCAAGTTCTTCAAACGTAGCGGGTTTGTCATTGCGGCTGATTTCGCAGTCTTCGGCGATGGCGAACGTGGTCTCTTCGGCGTGGTCGGGCTGCACGATGATCTCATGGCCCGACTGGTCGACTCTTTTCAGGGTGGCGCCCAGCAGCGCATCGCGGCGAACAGCGGTCACCGTTGTGGCGCGCGCGTCGTACTGCACGTGGACGCGATCCCCTTTCTGTAACTTGCCCGCAGTGAAAGGCTTGCCTTCTTCCTGTGTCTGGCCGTCGATCGAAATCCGGCAATCGTCAGTCATTTCGATTGTCGTTTGATGACGCAGATGAACAACGATCAAAAAGTGCGTTCCGTCGCGAGAAACGATGTCATCGATGAACCCGATGATCGAAACGGTGCGCAGGGCCGTAAGCTTGATGACGTCGCGCGCCGCCCGGCCCTCGGTGTCTTTGACGTGCGTTACCTCGATGTGGTCATACGGCTGAAGCTCGGCGATCGAGACGCTCTTGCCGTTCAAGATCAGCGTCGCGCCCGCCGGAATATACATCGGAACATCCTGCGGTTGCGGATCGGCCAAAAGCGTGGCCGTCAGCTTCGATGCCCCGGGGTCGATGTCCTTGATTTTGCCGCGGCCGCTCGAGGGCCTTCGCGCAGCGATGTTGACGACCCGGCTGCCTTTTGTTTCGTCAATGCGGATTTCGACACGATCGTGTTGAGCCAGCTCGCGCAACAGAATCCAGCGGCCTTCATCAAGACGAACACGCTGCTTGCCGGCTACCGCAACCTCGCTGGGAATACCCAGTTCATTCTCGATGACGAGTTTATCTTCGTTGGCGAGCACCTCGCGCACAACGCCGGCAACCGGCCTGGCCTTTTCAAGAGGCGGCGGTGACTCGCTGCCGTCGGGAAGAAAAAACAATGCCGTCACAGAAAGAATAACACTGACGGCCGCGGCCGTGATGATCAGCAGACGTCGATTGCCATTGCCCGACTGGACGACCGTCGATCGGCCGAGGTTGTCGGCCGATTCCTCGCCAGAGCGGATGAGCTTGATGTCGATGTTCAGATCTGAGAGGGCTTCATCGGCCGATTTGTAGCGCTGCGACTGAGATTTCGCCGTCAGCTTTTGAATCGTACGGGCCAGATCTTCAGGAACATCAGCCAGAACGCGGTCGATTTCGGGAAGCCGCCGATCGGGGGTGGCATGCCACATCATCCACGCCATCTGCCGGTCGCGTCCAAACGCTTTCAGTCCTGGAAACAGCTCTTCAAAATTCTCTCCGCACATCAATTCATAGGCGGCAAAGCCCAATGAATACAGATCGCTGGCCGGCCCCACTTCTCCGAATTCATCCGAAACGACTTCGGGGGCCATGTACTTCGTGGTCCCTTTGATGAGGCTGCCCTGTTCATTGCTGACGCGGCGGGCCAGGCCGAAATCGCCGAGCTTCACCCGCCGCCGCCGGTCGATCATCATGTTGCTGGGCTTGACGTCGCCATGCACGATGCCATTGGAATGCAGAAACTTGAGCGCCCGCAAGCCGTGCGCCAGTGTCGTTTTCAGCGATTCTAACGGCATCTGTTTACGACCGGCGATCTTCGACAGATCGCTTTGCATCAATTCGAGGATCAGCCAGCCCCGCTCGCGGACAATGTCGTAGATGGTGACGATATTGGGGTGCTGAAAGCTCGCCAGAAGCTGCGCCTCGGCCCAGTAGCGGTCGAGCTGCTGCGGGTCGGCCAGAAACTGTTCGTGGATCTGCTTGATGGCGACCTCGCGCCCCAGCTCAAGATCGCGACCGCGGTACACCGTGGCAAAACTGCCCGAGGCGATCTTGTCGAGCATTTGGTAGCGCGGGTGAGATTGCACGCAGTCGCGTCTCCGAGAATAGATCTGGCCCTGGCAGCGGGCCGAACGAGTGATATTGGCAGCAATTGAAGTCTACGATTCCCGTCAGTCGCTTAATAGAACGCCGATCAATTCTTCGAGATGCTTATCGCTTTTCTTGTTGTCGCTCGACTCGTCGTAATCGAGCCGGCCCGTTAACCCCGTATATCGATACAGCTTGTCTTTGGCCTCAGACCGCAACAGTGCCAGCACCTTGCGATATTCCTGACGTTCGGTCTCGAAATCGCGGCGGGAGCGAGCCAGCCGCGCCTCACGCAGGTGCAACTGATAGGGCTGCAAATCTGCGTTTTCGCCCCCGTAGTACTCGGCAATGTCGCGCCGGGCCCGAGCCTTTTCCTCGGCGTTGTTGCCAAAGCTTCCCATGTCCATGAACAGCATCAGAATGGTCATGCCGAATGACAGCCCGATGGCCACCACCAGAACAACCGTGTTCGACTGCTTCGGGCCGGCTTCGGCTCGTTCGCCCGCGCGAGCTTCGCGCAGCATCAATTCAGGAAGATGCCCGTCTTCGCCAAGTTTCACCAGCGGATCGCCCGGCCCGTCAGTAATGAAGCGCGCCAGCGTGCGGGATTTTTTTTCCCCGCGGTCGGCGGCCGAACGTCGCGGCCGGCCCGGCCCATCGCTGCCGGGGGGCGTAGTGTCGCGCGGGGGGGCGTCTGTCGAGCGCCGCCCCTTTGGTGTCGCCGATTTCTGCCCCGCCACAACGCCCGAAA
>JAYTRB010000577.1:0-2602 GCA_043746425.1 Planctomycetia bacterium | reverse complement strand
GCCCCCAGCCCAATCACCCAGATTCCGACGTAAAGCTCGCGCGATGTGACCCGCTGCCATTGCAGCCAGTTCGTCAACAGACACAACACGAGTAGAACGAGACTGTGCAGCATCCATAGCAGACCCCAGTTTTCGAGAATGCCGGCATGGTGCGTCTCTCGCAGAATGCGGCTGAGAAGCTGCGTCACATTCGTCGAGCGGGCCGAGATTGGTTCGTTTGCCAGATACGCCGCCAAGTCGTCTGCGAGGGCTGAGGCGCTCTTGTAACGCAGCTCAGACGGCTTTTGCAGGCATTTCAAGGCGATCATTTCGAGATCGGCGTCGGCCTTCGGATTCAGGAGTCGGGGAAGTACCGGATCCTGCTCAAGGACCATCATCACGACATCGAGTGCCGAAGCCGCTTGAAATGGTGGACGCCCCGTCAAACACTGGTACAGAATGGCTCCCAGGCTGTAAACATCGCTGGTTGGCCCCACAATTCCCCGACTGCCAGCCGCCTGCTCGGGAGACATATAGCTGGGTGTTCCAAGGATCGCCCCGGTGCGGGTGAGCGATTCGTTCAAATGCGAATTGCCGGCAGCGCGCGCGACGTTGATTTGCTTCGCGAGCCCAAAGTCACCCACCAGCGGTTGTCCATCGCCGTCGATCAGGATATTCGACGGTTTCAGATCCCGATGGATGATTCCGCGC
Source organism: Planctomycetia bacterium (assembly GCA_043746425.1). Classification (GTDB taxonomy): domain Bacteria; phylum Planctomycetota; class Planctomycetia; order Planctomycetales; family Planctomycetaceae; genus JACQFH01. The sequence goes on along the minus strand of JAYTRB010000577.1, from coordinate 1,912 downwards.
TCGTGCGCGTGGGCGATCGCCCGACAGACGGGAAGCAAGACTGCGGCAGTGTCGCGCGGAGCAAGCGGTCCGGCGGCCAGTTTTTTTGCCAGTGTCGTCCCGGCGACGAATTTCATGCTGAAATAGGGCTGGCCATCGTGCTGCCCGACTTCGTAGACCGGAACGATCTGCGGATGCTCGAGATGCGCCGCGGCGGCAGCCTCGGCCCGAAATCGAGCCACATCGGCGGCCGAAGCCAGCGCCCCGCGCTGAATCATCTTGAGCGCGACAACGCGGCCGAGACTTCTGTGCCGCGCCTTGTAGACGACTCCCATTCCCCCTTCGCCGATCTTTTCGAGAAGTTCATAGTCGCCGAATCCATCTGAGGATGCGCTCGGCGTGGCTGAGCCGCTCAAAGCCCCCGGAATGAAAGTCGGCAGAGCCTGGTCAGATTTGCCCCCCGAAGCGAATTCATCGGCCAAGGCCGCTACGGCCCACAATTCCCGCAGTTCGACCGCCAGATCGGGATTCTCGCGAGCGACTCTCTCGATCTCGTCCGGGTGGCCTTTGCCGACCGCTTCGGCCAGACCGGCAAGAAGCTCGGCCAGGCGTTCATCGCGAGCGGGGTCGGTCATCGGAAGCGCCAAAAATGTCTATCACAGTCGAATGAAGACTGTCAAATCGGGTAATGATTCTTCGCCTACAACTGGCCGTTACGCATCCGGGTCTTCAATCGGGCGCGGCCGTCTTTTCTTGGGACGGGGCACCTCGACATCGTCGTCCGCTTCATCCATTGGCCTGAGGGGTCTGGGTCCCCAACCGGGAATTCCTGGATCGCGAAAAACCCCTTCGGGCATTTCTCCGGGAACAATGAACTCCTCCTCGAATCGCTGAATTGCGTGCTTCAGGTACTCCCGGTATTCCTCGACATTGGGAAATTCAGTAATTGAACCGATGGTGTCTGTCTGAACCCAAGTCTTGAGGCCGGCGCCTGGGCTTCCTTCCGCATCAACACGCTCTCCTACCAGGAACCGCATCCCTTTCAAATCGGTGATCGCCCCTTTTTCCAGCGCGATGTGGCGCGTTCCCTGCGACTCGGTCTTTTCAACGATCATCAAGATCTTTCCCGCAAACGGATTCCCGGCCTCCTCTGCGGGCTTTGCCACGGGCCCCTTCCGATCTTGCGCGTCCAGCGACGGCAGCATGGCCATGACGACGATGACGACTGAGAGCCCGATTCCGGCAAACAGCATTGTCCAGCGATTCTGTTTCATAGGTTTCTCCGTAACCGTGGGGGAACACTCGTGGCGCCGCGCCCGTGCGCCGGCAACCACGCATATCTTAAATAGAACGGCCCGAAACCCGCAATTGTGCTGTTCCCCGTTGTCATTCACCGATGGCGCGCCAGCGAGCCGTGAATCTGAACCCGGCGATCATCGACTGAAGTGCTTTAACCCGTCTGCATTTTTCAAATTCGCATCACCGGTGCTCCCCCGGCAGTCGTCGATCGATCACAGCCGCTGCAACTGCCACGCACCGCTGAATCACTGAATCGAATTGATTCAACCTCGCTGGGCGCTGTTCGCGGGATTGATATCATAAGACACAGCCCGATGGCGTTTCGCAGTCTGTCCCTATTCCGCTCGACGAGGAATCTTCCCCGATGAAGCCCCAGCCCAGTCGTCGCGAGTTTCTGAAAGCGACGGCCGCGTTTGGCGCCGGCGCCTGGATTGCCGGCCCCGACCTTGCCGCTGCAAACCGCTCGCCCAATGAAGCCATTAATATCGCTTGCATCGGCGTGGGGGGGAAAGGTGCCAGCGATTCAGAACACGCCGCGAACCACGGCAACATCGTCGCCATCTGCGACATCGACGACAATCATCTGAACGCTCGAGCCGGTGCCGAGAAGTTCAAGAAAGCGAAAAAGTTCAAC
>JAYTRB010000576.1:0-5299 GCA_043746425.1 Planctomycetia bacterium | reverse complement strand
TTGTGCGCGCGACGTGAGGGCCCGGTCGAGAATGCCGCTCGTCAGTAATGTCCGCTCGACGGGGTAGCTGGCGCGCCCCGTGTGAATCATGCGCTCGATTCCCTTGAGCAGATATGCAAAATGCGGATAGTGCGGCTGGGGGCGCTCTTCAAACAAGGTGGCCAACACGCGGGTCTGGTCTTTGAGCTTAAGTGCTACAGAAATTCCCCCGGCAAAGTTCGGTGACATCAATACGGCCCCGAGCAATCCATCGTTGTATTGAAACAGGAAGAGCGCTGCTTCGGCGTCCGAACGCAACTCGCCCGGTTGTTGAGGAACAACGGCGAGCGCGGCCTGCAAAACAGCTTTTGAAACGACGCCCTCATCGAGGGCGTTCCAAATCGCATTTCCGTGCAGACACTGTACCCATTTCACTCCCGCTTCGGCGCCGCGCCGCCTTTCGGCCAGGCATTGAAAGCAGTCGAGCGCGTGGAAGCCGTAAACGTCCAGACCCGAATAGCCAACACCCACAGCCACCTCGATTTCGCATTCCATTGGCACTGTAATCTCTGGGCTGCGAAATCCGACCGGCAGTGACGAGCCGGCCATCAATGGAACCCGCAGCTCCTGGGCGCGATCGTAGATCCATTTCGCGTCCGACCAGACCGGCCCTAAGTGTTTGTCGCTGAAGACCGGGACAACGCGGTCATATTTCTTAAACGTATCAGTGATCTCTTCAAAAAAGCGTCGCCGCGGATAGAGGTGTTGCCCCTTGTCATTGCAAGGGTATTCTCCGTGCTCGCCGATGCTGATGATGCCATCGACTGGAATGCGATCACCGCCGACGGTCACCGCCTTTTCGATCGTATCGAAAAGGGGGACGGAGTATTTCTTCGCCAGCGCGCGGCCGCTGTCTTCCTTGGGGAACTGGTCGATGTACATGGACGACAGCGTCAGTGCCGGTCCGGCGCCTCCATCCTGTTCCCAGCCTTCCAGAATCTTCCCGATCAGCACATCAGCGTGAGATCCTGGCCGATATGTCGTAACGACGGCGGCGACCGATTTAGGTTTCACTGTTGCGACAGTACCCGCGGCGGCGCGCACATCGAATCGCGCCCCCAGAGCCGTTGCCGCCGTGCCTGCCAGCCATACTCGGCGGGTTATGTCGCCAATATTGTGCATCTTGTCCGGCTCCTACAGATTCGCGCGAGGCCCTTCCTCGTCGTTGGGACGCTCTGCAGATCGTAACATCTGATAGCTCAAGTGGAAAACGAAGCCACGGGTGCCGACACTTGGCACTTGCAGCGCCGCAAGTATGACAGCCTTTGGCTCACCTGCCCCCGAATGAGGCAGGCTTCCACTGCACTTCGCGAGTGACCCTCACTATTCGGCCACACTGAAACTGGGAGATCTTAATTCGCCCGCTGAAAGCTGAAAGCTGAAAGCTGAAAGTGAGCTTCGACGAATTTGTCCAGCTCATGACCGAAGCGATATTGGGGCAAACCAGATTGGCAAATGAAGCCCCGGTCGATTTGACAGCCAAGGGTTTAAGGCGGCCGAATTCAATTTTCCTGCTACGATGCCTGCGGCGCGTGTCCCTTTGGCAGCGGTCGATCGTAGAGGACCGTCAATTCTGCCAGCCGGTCGGCTTCGGCGCGGCCCAGCGATTCTTCGAGGAATCGCCAGCCCCAATTTCCACTGGATGTGCCGGGCAGGTTGAGGCGTGCTTCGTTTCCCAACCCGAGCACATCTTGCAGCGGGATGATAGCTGTCGCCGCCACCGATGCCAGAGCCAGACGGATCATGTCCCAATGAATGTGGCTGCCGTCGGAGCCGAGATATGCGAGGACAAAGCGGCGTTCTTCTTCGATCTGCGCGGCAGAGCGGGTCGTCCCCGTTCCGGCCTGACTGCGGAACCACCCGACGGTCGTGTCGTTGTCGTGCGTCCCGGTATAAACGACACAGTGCCGCGGATAGTTGTGCGGCCGGTAATCGCGTGTCTTGGGATCGCTGCCAAAGGCGAACTGCAATATCCGCATTCCAGGAAAACCGAATTCGTCACGCAGCGCTTCGACTGCCGGTGTGATGACTCCCAGGTCTTCGGCCACGAGCGGCAGTTCGCCCAGAACTTCGCGAATTTTGTAAAAAAACTTTGCTCCCGGCCCTTGCGACCAGCGGCCGGCCGCGGCGGTCGGCGAAGTGGCGGGAACCTCCCAGCACGCTTCAAATCCTCGAAAATGGTCGAGACGGACCAGATCGAATTGCCCCAGCGCGTGACGAAATCGTTTCTGCCACCAGGCGTATTCGTCGCTATGCATTACGTCCCAGCGATACAGCGGATTTCCCCAGCGTTGACCGGTTTGGCTGAAATAGTCGGGGGGCACACCGGCAACGACTGTCGGATCGCCCGATTCATTCAAGTAGAATTGGTTCTGGTGGGCCCAGACGTCGGCTGAGTCGTGGGCCACAAATATCGGAATGTCGCCCATCAGCCGGATGCCGCGCGAATGGGCATACGCCTGCAAACTGCGCCATTGCGAGTGAAACTGAAATTGAACGAACGCTTCATAGTCGATTTTGGCCGCCAGCGCAGCAGAGTGTTCTTGCATCGCGACAGGCTGTCGTGCCACGAGGGCACTTCCCCAGTGCGACCAAGGTTGACCGGCGTTAGCTCTCTTGAGGGCGGCAAACAGAGCATAATCATCGAGCCACCACGACTGCTCGTGACGAAAAGCGTCATATTCGGCGAGTTGGGCCGATGATGCGCTCAGGCGAAACGCGCGAAATGCTTTCTCGAGGCAATACTCACGAAAGGGGATGACAAGGTCAAACTCGATCGTTTCGCGGGCAAAGCGGGCGCCGCATTCCAAGTCGCCCAGCGACAACCATCCCTCATCGACCAGCTTGTCGAGACCGACAAGAAGCGGGTTTCCCGCAAACGCCGAATAACATTGATAGGGGGACGCGCCAAAACCCGGAGGGCCCAGCGGCAGCACCTGCCAGATTCCCTGTCGGGCGTCAGCCAGCCAGTCGACGAAACGCAAGGCGACCTTTCCCAAGTCGCCAATCCCTTCGCGTCCGGGGAGCGAAGTGATGTGACACAGGATGCCTGCCGCTCGAGGAAAGCTGTGGATCTGCTGCATGTCCATTATGGTCGTCCAATTGCCTCGGGCAGGCGGATCGCAATCCGCGATGATTTCTCCGTCTTGTTTTGTTCCGGAGAAATCAGGGGTTGAGAGGCGCTTACGAAAGGGTATGCCGGCAACAGGATTCCGGCAAGTCCTGGAATTCGCTGCCAGCCCCCAATAGAAATGTCCCCGGGTACCGCTCAATAGAAATGTCCTCTGGAGCCCCCGCGTGTTCCGCCTCGCGTAGCGCAGGTGAGCGCAGCGAACCATAGTGAGGCGTTCCATGCGGCACACGATGCGACCTTCCAGCAGTCTTCAGTACTGGAATAAGCAGACGGCCGGCTTACGCATTCCTGGCTTTGAAGTGCCACGCCGCGAAGCAGAAGCCGATTGCCCGTTCGATTCGGTCCTCATTTCTTGCGGGTCATTCCGACAGGTGGCGGAAATTCGAACAGATTCCACTTGGAACGTAGTGTAATTTCTGCTTTCCCCCGCTGGTTAACTGGTATTGCTTCAACTCGAAGCACATAATCATAATAACGATGTGAGGTTTTCCACCTGCCCATTGAAAGGGGGGAAGATCTTCGCGGCATCGTCCCTTATTCGAGAACTGTTTCTTGCGCACGGCGACTCGGAGCCAGTCCCCGTTGGAAGGCTTCCATAACGCCATGAGGTATTGCAGGATGCCGTCCACCAACGGCGCACGTCAGTCGCCTCGGCACTATAGCCGGGAGGGGACTGTCAGAATCGAGAGTTCTCGGGGAGTTGCCGAAGGGCTTGTGGCGCGGGCGCCACGGGGACGGGCCTACGATGCCTGCCAGCCGTATCGTCGGGGGCAGATCACCAGATCGCTTCTGACGCTCCTCATTTTGGGGGGCTTGGCGGCTTCCGGGGCACTGTTGTGGCGCGAAACGTTTTTCCCGGCGCGCAAGGATCAAACGCAGCTGGTTTTCGAGACGGTCAAGCGGGGGCCCCTGGAGATCACGCTCACCGAGCGCGGCAGCCTCGAAAGCACCAACAACGTTGTACTGACTTGCCAGGTTCGCGGGGCAGGCGGAACGAGCATTCTGAAAATTGTGGATGAGGGCCAACGGGTCAAGAAAGATCAGGTACTCGTCGAACTCGATTCGTCGCGACTCCGCAACGCGGCTGCCGTGCAGCAGATCATCGTTGAAAAAGCGGTCGCAACGCTGAAGAACGCCGAAAAGAATTTCGAGATCCAGAAGACCCAGAACGACAGCGACGTGGCCGCGGCAAAACTCAAACTCGACTTGGCCCGGCTCGATCTCACGAAATACATCGACGGCGATCTCGTCCAGGAACGAAACACGTTTCAGGGTGCGATCGAACTCGCGACCGAAGACTTGACGCGTACCCGCCAGAAGTATGCCGTTACACAAAGATTAATAAAGAAGGGGTACGCGAAACAGAGCGAACTTGAAGCCGATCGAGTCGCTGTCCAGAAGGCCCTCATCAATCTCAATGTCGCTCAGGAGAAACGAGACGTGCTCGATAACTTCACGTCGCGGCGACAGATCGCAGAGAAAGAAGCCAATGCCCGTGAATTCGAACGCGAACTGGCGCGTATTCGCCTGCGGCTAGAGGCCGCTCTGGCCAAACTGGAAGCCGATTTGTCGGTCGCCCGTCGAAAGTACGACATCGAAAAGGCAACACACCTCGACCTCCTTGAGCAGATTGAGGTTTGCCAGATCCGTGCTCCGCGCGATGGCCTGGTCATCTATGCCAACGCTTCGCGCACCGAAGGGGGCCGACGGGGAAAGGCAAACAACGAGCCGTTGATTTTCGAAGGCGCAGGGGTCGAGGAGCGTCAGGCGATCATCAAGCTGCCCGATATGCAGAAAATGCAGATCAACGCCCGCATCCACGAATCGAAAATCTCGATGGTGCATGAGGGGCTTACTGCCGACATCCACGTCGACGCCGTTGCCGACAAGACTTTTCACGGCGTCGTCGAGATGATTGCTCTCGTCCCCATGTCGGCCAATCGGCGCAACCCGAACCTCAGAGAGTATGCGACGACGATTCGAATCACCGACGATCCCCAGACACTCGGAGCTCTCAAGCCCGGCCAAGCCGCAGAGGTTGAGATTTTCGCCGACCACATCGTGTCGGCGCTGCAAGCACCGGTACGATCATTCGTCGAACGCGGAGGACGGCATTTTTCGTGGATC
>JAYTRB010000575.1:0-7627 GCA_043746425.1 Planctomycetia bacterium | reverse complement strand
ATTGTTATGATTCGGCTTCGGTCGCAGACCTCGCCAAGTGATTCGCAACACGGTGACCGACTTCGCTGTTCTGTCAACGAGCCCCCATGAAACGCCATTTACGCTTCCTTATGCTCGCCTTGCTTCCATTGACAGTTGTTCCGGGTCTTTCCGCAGGGGCCAACGACGCGGCCGTGCCGCACGTTGTTCTGGGCATTCACGGCGGAACCGGTCTCTTAAAAAAAGACATGACGCCAGCGCTCGAAAAGGATCTGCGGAAGGGCCTGGAACAGGCCTTGAATGCCGGGTATGCGGCGCTCAAAAAGCCTCAAGGGACAAGTCTCGATGGCGTTGAGGCGGCTATCAGGGTTCTCGAAGACGATCCCTGGTTTAACGCCGGAAGAGGAGCCGTGTTTACGCATGACGGCCGGATCGAGCTCGACGCGTCGATCATGGAAGGCCATTCGAAAAAGGCTGGGGCCGTGGCGGGCGTAACGATCATTAAGAATCCCATTACCGCGGCTCGGGCCGTCCTGGAGAAGTCAAAGCACGTCATGCTCATCAGTCGCGGGGCCGAAGAGTTCGCGCGAGAAGTCCGACTCGAAATCGTTGAACCCCGCTACTTTGAAACGCCCCATCGCAAGCAACAGCTCGAAGAAGAGCTTCGCGCAGAGAAAGAGAAAGCGGCCCGAGAGAAGGATGCGAAAGAGACAGATGACGGGGCGGCCGCAACACCCCGACACGGGTCCCATGAATGGAGCACAGTCGGGGCCGTCGCCCTCGATGCACACGGCAATCTCGCAGCCGGAACTTCGACCGGTGGAATGTCGAATAAGCGCTTTGGTCGGGTCGGCGACTCCCCAATCATTGGCGCGGGAACCTACGCGGACAATCGCACCTGCGCCGTCTCATGCACCGGGCACGGAGAGTACTTCATTCGTTTTGTCGTGTCGCACGACATTTCTGCACTGATTGAATACAAAGGGCTGCCGGTTCAGCAGGCGGCCGACGAGGTCATCTGCCGCAAGCTGAAAGCCGCCGGAGGCGAAGGGGCGGCGATCGCTCTGGATCCGAAGGGGAACTTCGCCATGTCGCGCAATACCGAAGGACTGTACCGCGGATATGTGACAGCCGCCGGAAAAATTACAGTGCTGTTGTACGACGATTGATCAATGCTTGTCGTTCAGACACGATTTGGCGCAACTCAATTTCTACCTGGTTGAAGACGGAATTCCAGTCCCCCCAGGTCGGCTGACGAAACAGTCGCATCGTGGGATACCACGCCGAATCCGACCGGTCGAGTTGCCAGCGCCAATCGGGGGTGTGCGACAACAATGTCAAGGTGGGAATTCCCATTGCGCCGGCCAGATGGGCCACCGATGTATCCACCGAAATCACAAGATCGAGTTCGCCGATCGCCGCAGCAGTGTCGGCAAAATCGTGCAGCAAGGGCCCCAGTGAGGCCACACGACTATCAGAAGACCAGGCCAGACTTAAGTGCGTTTCATCGGCTTCTTTCTGCAGGCTGTACCAGGTGATTCCAGGAATAGCCGACAGCGCGGCGAAGCACGCCAGAGGACAAGACCGAAACGGGTTCTGTTGTTGTGCCGGATTTCCGGTCCAGACGAATCCGACTTTCAGCATTTCAGAGTCAGTCGCCGCACGATTTGCGATCAGCCGAGGCAACCGTTCGCGCCAAATGCTGCGTGATGCTTCAGGAACTCTTAAATAAGAGACACCGAGTGGCAGATCGGCCAATTCGATTCCGAGCGCAGCGGGCAAACTGGGGAGGGGAATCTCGGCATCGACATGGGGGAGTGGCATGCCGGCCTGCAGTACCCGATCGGCTCCGGCGATATTCCACAATAACGGAAGGAGCGCGGCTGGACCTTCGAGAATGATCTGTGCCTCAGACCGTTCGCGTGCCTTTTTAAGGAAGCGCGCGAATAGAATAGTGTCACCGTACCCCTGCTCGGTATGTACCAGCAGCGTGTGGCCCGGCATGGGCCGACCGTCCCATCGGGGAGCGGGCAGCCTTCTGATGGGGGCCGCGAGCGTCAGGTTGCGCCATTCGTATCCGCGCCAGCCTGACGCAAAGTCGCCCTGCATGAGATCGACGGTTCCCCGGTTGAAGTGCGCCAGGGCGAAGTCGGGCCGAAGCTCACAAGCCTTTGCGAAACTCTCGCGGGCATCGTCGAGTCGGTGCAGAGCACGGTACGCCACGCCCAGGTTATTGTGCCCTTCGGCGTAGTCTGGTTTCAATTCGACGACGCAACGCCCGGCGGCAAGCGCGTCATCGAGCCGACCCTGGCGTTCGTGGACATAAGCCAGGTTGGAATGCATTTCGGCAATCGTCGGATCGATCTCAAGGATTTGTCTGAAAATAGATGCGGCCAGATCGAGCTTTTCCTGCCGCAGCAACGCAATGCCGAACTTATTCAAGAGTTGGGCTAGCGCTTGGGGCTGGTCATTCAGAACTCCGGTATCGATGACCCGAGCAAAGCAGTTTTCGGCGCCAACCCAGTTCTCGCGCGAGTAAAGCAATTCTCCCAGGCGCCGAAACGCCTCGGTGTTGGCCGGATCCAGATTGATCGATCTGAGAAACAAGTTAACCGCGGCGTCAGTCCGTCCGAGGGTCTGTGACAGATCGGCCAACTCGAAATAGGACGCGCCGTGAAGAGGATTGATCGCCAGCGCCTGCTCAAAGGCATGGGCGGCATTCCCCCATTCCCCCAGCCGTTTGTAGGCGATTCCCAGACTCTGATGAACCTCGGCGTCATGCGGTCGCTGTACCGCGGCTTGCCGCAGCAATTCGACGCCGGCGGCCGTATTGTGCCGGGCGAGCTGGAGTTTCCCAAAATGAAACAGCGCGACGGCATGGCCGGGATCGAGCCGCAGGACGCGCTCATACAGCGGCGCCGCGTCCTCAAATTGCCCCGACTCATGCTGGCGAACCGCCTCATCCAGCCACTCGCTTGAGTTTTCCATTCCAATGTCCTCCGTGACGAATGTCGCTCACGACCCCATGAACGGGCGGATTGTAGATGTAAATACTGTTTTCTACTATGCGAATATGCCGCTGCCTCGTCTGGCGGGTGCGAGGTGCTGGCTGCCAGCGGCAGGAATGGCGAATCTTTGAATGCAGTCATTGTGCCGATCGAGAAAAGGAAGTGTGATTTCGAGTGCCCCGTTCACAGCCAGAAATGTAGTTATTGGCAGACCAGAATTCGAAATCAGGGTGGTTTGAACAGCCATTCTCGCGAATCAACGACGTGGGAAGCACGGTGCTGCGGCGCCGGCGTCAGTCCCCTTCGATTTGTGTACAGTGCGCCTGGCTTCTGTCCGCGGGCTGACAACGAGCAGACAATGGCCTTTCGGGCCGTTCGCGACTGCTTTACAATCCCAGACGCGAATGTGGTCGGCGTGTTCATCAGTTTCAAGATTGTTGTCAGTCTGCAATTAAGAGGTTTGCCCGTGCTCAAATTTCAAGTTATGTTCATCGGCATGCTTTGCGCATGGGGCGCGGGCTGCAATGCCGATCCTGGTTCTGGAAAAAAAGTCGCGACCACCAGCGACGCAGCCGCGAATGCCGAAGAACTTGAGGCTCCGCCGCGGCAAAGTGAGCCTTCGGCAGATGACGACGACACCTCGTCAAACAGCGCCGAAAATGATGCCCCTGAACTGCCTAAGGCCTCACGCGATGCCTCAAGTTCGCACGATTTGGCGCTCGAAGGGATCAGTTTTGTTGTGCCTGGCGACTGGAAGAAAGTCGCGCCTCAGAACCGAATCATTGAAGCCGAGTTCGAACTGCCACGCGTGGCTGGAGATGATTACGACGGCCGGCTGACGCTGATGCACTCGGGGGGCGATCCGCGGGAAGTCATTGCGATTCGCAGCGCCGAGTTCCGGCGGGAACCGGGGGACGAGGCGAAGACCGAGAACCTGAAAATTGGCGGCTACGAGGCTTCACTGCTCGACATCCGCGGTGAATGGAAAGGAACCCAGTCGCAGGCGCTCGCGGCCCCGCGACCTAATTACCGCATGCTGCTCTTGATCATCCCATTTGGTGAACGCAGCGGATTCTATGCCAAGTTGACCGGCCCGCGCCCCACAATCGCCGAACATGAAGACGCGTTCAAGAAATTCATCCATTCGGCCACGATCAGTCGATAGTCCGAATTACCCAGGCCAAATGTAGGAAGACTGGTATTGATCCGTTGTCGAAAGTCTGCCAGCTTGCTCCAGCCTCGGGGTCGACTTGCAAACGTGGTTTTGCGAGCGTCGCTGCTCTGCCAGGCGTTGCCATCTGCGCAAGTCTGTCTTCTTTTGAATTGACCCCTTTGGACGCCTCTGGGCCTCAGGCCAGCATCTCAGAAACGACATCGGCGCTTTCCGGGACGATGGGCACCATCGAACCGGCGCGGTCGGGAATTCGCGTGTGCGGGTCGATTCCCAACAGATGATACATGGTGGCCAGAAGGTCTTTCGGAGAAACCGGCCGGTCGGTCACCGTTCCGGCCTCGCGGTCGGTCGCCCCAACGACTTTCCCTTTGGCAATTCCGCCGCCGGCAAAAGCCAGCGAATAGGCCAGCGACCAATGGTCGCGGCCGCCTCCCAGAGCATTGTTCAATTTAGGGGTTCGGCCGTGATCGCTCAGGACGACGACCAGAGTCTCGTCCAGAATTCCACGGCGTTCAAGATCGAGGATCAGCCCTGAAAACGCCTTGTCGAAGGGGGGCAGCAGCTGATCGACCATCCGCGGATAGTGGTTCCAGTGCGTATCCCAGGCATCACCCGCCAAGCCGTATTCGTCCCAGAAGACGCTCACTAATCGCGTTCCCGCCTCGATCATCCTTCGCGCGGCAAGACATGATTGTCCGAATAGTGTCATGCCGTACAGTTCTCGCGTCGCTCGCGGCTCGTGGCGAACGTCAAGTGCTTCGGCAACGCGCGGCGAGGTAATCATCGAGAACGCCAGATCCTGATAACGCGACAGCGAACGGCCGTCGACCGAGGCTTGGAGTTCACGGCGATTCTGATCGAATTGTTCGAGGAGCGATCGTCGGCGGTTGAGTCGATCCAGCGATATGTCGGGAAGCGGCGCCGTCGACGAAAAACGGAAATGGCTATCGGTGTCGCAAGCGACATACGGGTCAGGAACGTCGACCTTCATATCGCGCAACGTCTTCTGGACTGACCGTGTTGACTTTCCGAGATACTCCGTCCAAGTTGGGTTATACGTCGAACCCAGAAACGCCGCGTAGGGGCCGGCCCGAGCGACTTCGCCCACGCGCTGGCTGCTGAACGGAAAGGGAAACGCGACGTTCTGTGGAATATCGACCGGCCGGCCCCGGGTTTGTTCGCGTTCAAGATACTGTACCACCGATCCGAAGTACGGATGGTGTCGCACATCGAATGGCGCGAGTTCCATCGCCACATCGATTGCCGGTATTCCGGTCGTAGCGAAGGCCACGCCGTGTACTGGATACGGATGCGACATTGAACGAACGACGGTGATGCGGTCGGTTATCCCAGCAATGTGCGGCAGATGTTCGCAGACGTCGAGTCCGGGGAGCACCGAGGGAATCGGTTTCATCGTCCCCCGGATTTCCACGGGAGCCGTGGGCTTCATGTCGAACGTTTCGAGTTGGCTAGGCGCCCCGTAAAGATAGAGCAGAATGCAGCGTTTGGCCTTGCCGAAACTCGCGGCAGCAGGTTGATCCTGGCTGGAGGCCTGCAGCGCCTGTAGCCCCAGGTAATTGCTCAACCCCAACCCGCAGGCACCCAAGCCGCCGATCTGCATGAGATCGCGGCGCGAGAGGCCATCGCACAGGGTCTTGTTGGCGCCGAGAATTCGCAGCATATGGGGTGTCCCGCGATCACAGAAACGGTTAATGATATGTTAATCGACGGTTTCGGCTTTCGCAAGATCGGTGCGAATGGGCAATTACCTTTACGGTTACCGGCCATGGGCAGCCGTGCCGACGATTTTGGCTAATTGTGCCAACCGCTGTTCGACCTCGATCAATTCCGTCGGTTGGAGCAAACCGTCGCCGAAGCGGACGCGATAGAACAGCTCGGCCAGATCAGTCGGAAAGCTCTGCAAGCCGGAAGTCGCCAGATGCGCTGCGAACGATTGTTCGACGTGGCGCGCGAACTCGCGCTGGGTCTGGTCGAGGCGGGGGGCAAGGCCGGCGGCGTGCATCAGCGTTTGAAACTGTTCATAGAAGGCGACGATGACCCGCGCCGGATCGGGGGGTCGGCCGCGCAACCTGGCGGCGAGCCAGCCTAGAAAATGGTTGATCCGCCGGTAGCGACTAAATCTGTCGGCCGGTCGGCGCTCGCGATTGAAAAGCCGCGAGAAGGCTCTGAATGCGGTGACGGCAAGAACCAGAATCAAGAGGCCAACGGCGCCTCGCGCCGGCGTGAAGACCTGTTCGGGTGATGAGAAGGCCCGTTTGATCCACGCCAATATTGAGGACATGCGGTTCATGATATTGCGAACCGAACCCCACCCGCTCGCCACCGATCCCTGTAAGGGCTCGTACAGTGTCTGTTGCTGGCGATTCAGGTTAAGGGCGACGACATAGGTCGACCAGAACGAGGAAATCGAATTGCGAGCCCTTTTCAAAAAACCGGCTCTCGCCGCTACCTCACGAACGGTATCGTCGCGCCCCCCGGGAGTTGGGTCAAGAACGGTCCATTTCCCGTTGACGAAGGCTTCGACCCAGGCGTGTGCGTGGCGCTGTTGAACCTCATATTGGCCGCTGCCGAGCGAATCTGCCCCCTTAAATCCCGTGACAAGCCGCGACGGAATGTCGACCGCCCGCAACATGAGCGCCAGGGCCGAAGCAAAGTATTCGCAGTGTCCCCGTTTCCGATTGAATAGGAAATCCTCAACCGGGTCGATTTGCGCGTCGTCGACGGCCATATTCAACGAATACAGGTATTGCCCAGAATCGCGGAGATGGGCTTCCAGAGTCAGGGCGACCCGCGCTTCGTAGCTCAGCTCAGAATCGCTGATCAGTTTTTCGGAAGCCGTCAGGTCGCGGGCCAGCCTTGCCAGCCGGTCGAGACCCCGCGGCAATTTGCGACAGCGCGCAAGCGTGCGCGACGAGACCGCCCTGCGCCGCGGCAGGTTGCGAAAGCGTCCCCCGCGCGCAGACTCTTCGCCTGGGTTGGCTGGTTTTGTGTAGACATAGTAGACGACGGATTCCGAACTTTCCCCCTGCCCGTGGAGCACGTCGGTTTCGACATTGAATGTGACCGCCTGATAGGGATCAAATTTCGCCATGGCATACGGCGTCATGGCGAACAGAATGTCGAACCCGCGCATATCCAGCATATATTCCTGGCGGATCATTTCTGGTTGCAGCGGGTGCGATTCGAGGATACTTGAATACTCGCCGCGATTCGCAGCATTCCAGCGGCTGCCTCCGTACTCGTCGAGTACATTGCCGCGAAAAAGCGGGGCCTCCAATCCATGTTGCCGAGCGAATTCCTCAATGTCGATCGGCTCATCAGTCAGCCGTTTGAACAGGCCCACCTGCATGACCCGATTCGTGCTCTCTAGGATCTGCCCGAGTTGCCCTAGTCGGACGTCGTTCGTAAATCCGGTAACCGCGGGTGTGCCGGAGTCTGAATCGCC
>JAYTRB010000574.1:0-5581 GCA_043746425.1 Planctomycetia bacterium | reverse complement strand
AAGCCATCCGACGTGCGGAGCATGCCACAAACGAATGGCCGCACTTGCTCCGTCGTCGGGAACCGCCGGGCTCCGATTTGTTTGCATGACGCCCGGCTGCCAAACGACAAATCAGCCGAATGATTGCGACCAGCTGCTCAACGTCGGCTATCCGCGATAAACGACGAACTGTGATGGGTGGCTCAGACTTCACTCTGGTCGAGGCCGCAGATTTCCACGACCTTCAGTCAGGAAAAATGCGTGCAGCTCGTCGCAGCACGCGCTGACTTTGGTCCTTCTTATCAGGGATGCCGCCGACACGGTCGTTTTCCCAGCCGGGTCATCCCGTTTCATGACATCAGTAACAAGGCCGGGCCCGCGAATTGATCCCGGCCTTTGTATTCGGAGACTGGAAATTCCTTATTGCTCTGCCCTCGCGGCCGACCTGACTGCTATTCTGGCCCGCACCTCGTCTTTATAAACTTGCTCCATGACCGGTTGTGTCATCGCGGCGAACCGTGACACAGGGTGAATGAATTCATCGGGGTTGTTCTGAAAGACTGACATCTGTTATGCGTATTCTCATTACCGCCGGCCCGACGCGCGAATACCTTGATGACGTTCGCTTTCTCTCGAATGCCAGCAGCGGGAAAATGGGGTACGCGCTGGCGCATGCGGCTCTCGCTGCCAACCATGATGTGGTGCTGGTCAGCGGTCCGGTAGCGCTCGCCCCTCCGCCCGGTTGCGAACTTCATGCGGTCGAAACGACGGACCAAATGTACGAAGCCTGCCTGGAGAATTTTCCGAAGTGCGGTGGTGTGATCGGGGCTGCGGCCGTCTGCGATTATCGTCCCCGCGAGCGTTCCTCTGGTAAAATCACTAAAACAGGCACATCCTTGGTCCTCGAACTCGTCGAAACATTCGATATTCTGGCCGCGCTTGGCCGCCAGAAAGAAAACCGGTGGATCGTCGGATTCGCGCTGGAATCGCAGAATCCACGTGAAAACGCCTTGCGAAAACTGCGGGCCAAGGGATGTGATGCGATCGTCCTCAATCATCCCGTTGTCATCGGAAGCGAATCGGCCCGCATTGAGTTGCTGGACGCCGCCGGAAGCACAGCCGCAATCTGGGAAGCGGGCAAGGCGGAAATCGCCCGATCGATGATCGCCTGGATCGACGCAAATCTCGCCCGATCGATATAGCCTTCCGATCTGCTATGGCCAGTCAGCTCGCTGAAGGGCAAACCGGCTCCGCTGTCGAATCATTCGTTACAACCGGACAGTGACGTTTCCGAAACGCATCAACTGGTGTTGCCATTTCCCGACATGCCGCGGCAGGTGTGGTAGGTTTGGCATCATGATCGATCGTCATCGACTGAAAACCGATTTATTGGCGCTGGGTCTCCTGGCGGCTGTGGTTTTTGTCGGATTGAGCCTGCTCAGCCACGACCCGGCTGACCCTCCGGCCATGAGCGTGTTTCCGCCGCGCGCCGAGACCTTCAATACCTGCGGACCGATGGGAGCCTGGGCTTCGCACGGATTACGGACTGCATTTGGCGCCGGTGCCTGGTTTGTCGTTCTGGCCATGGCGGTTGTCGACGTGCGGTTGTTTTCGCGGAGGACAGAACACGATCCCTTGATTCGGGGTGTCGGCTGGTGCCTGCTACTGGGAACGATCTGCATTTCCGTCCGGGCACTTTTGCCTGCGGCAGGCGGCGGAACGGTGTTAGGAAGCGGCGGCCTTGTTGGCGCCTGGGGCCTTGTGCTGCTCGAACAGCATTTCACACCTGCCGGAATGGCCCTCTTGCTGCTGACCGGGTTCGTCGTGGGCGCATTGTTGACCGCCGACACGCTCCTGTTTCGGCTGGTCGGGTATTCGATTACAGGACCATTCGTGCTGTTTCACCGCTTAAGTTTCGGTCGCCGTGCCTCATTGGCCAGCCCGCATTCGGCCGAGCCTTTGAGAGTCCGCGAGACCGAGCCGGTTTTGCGCCCCATGATCGCCATCAACCCGCCGGTCGCACTGCACGAAGAAACGCCCAATTTGCCTGCCGCCACAGTCGACGAAACGGATTCTGAGCCTGCTTCGCTTCCGCCAGAAGAAGTTTCGCTGGCGAGCGTGCCGCCGGCTGACGAACCAGCTCGCGGGGCGATCCGTATTAATCCGCCGGTCGGAACCGCGCCACGCCGCGAGGCGATCTCTTCCGGGCGTGAACTTCCTGAAATTGAAAACGTTCCAGAGGTTGAACTTCCGACGGCCGACCTGCTCGAGCCGGCCGAACCCTTTCCGTTTGAAATCCTCGCTGAAAAAGCGCGGGTAGCCGCAGCGATTCTGGAGAAAACATTTCAGGAATTCGGTCTCAATGTCCGCGTCGTAGAAATTGATACCGGGCCGGTGATCACGCAGTTTGAGCTTGAGCTTGAGGCCGGTTTGCGGTTGTCGAAGGTAACAGCTCTCGCTGACGACCTGGCGATTGCATTGCGTGTTCCCAGTGTCCGCGTGGTGGCGCCGATTCCCGGCAAGAACACGGTCGGGGTCGAGGTTCCAAACGAAAAACAGGTGATGGTGCGTCTCAGGGAACTGATTGAGGCTTGTCCCGATGCGATGGAGAAAAAGCGGATTCCCGTCTACCTCGGGAAGGACGTCAGCGGCCGGGCGCTTGTGGTCGATCTGGCAAAGATGCCCCATCTGCTCATTGCTGGTCGCACGGGAACCGGGAAGAGTGTGTGCCTCAATGCCATCATTCTGTCGATCTTGATGAGCCGCACCCCTGATGAAGTCAAAATGCTGATGATCGATCCGAAAATGGTCGAGCTCAGCCCATACAAACGTGTGCCGCACCTGATGCACCCAGTCATTACCGATATGAAAAAGGCCGAAGCGGTTCTGGCCTGGGCGGTCGAAAAAATGGAGGAGCGGTACGACCTGCTGGCGCGCTGCGGCGTACGGCATCTCGACAGCTATAATGAGCTGGGTCGCGAGCAGATTCTGCGGCGGTTGGGGGTCGATTCTGAGTCTGACGAAGCGGCGCAGATTCCCGAGAAGATGCCGTACATTGTCATTATTGCCGACGAAATGGCCGACATGATGATGACCTCTGGCAAAGATGTCGAAGCGCACATCATTCGGCTGGCTCAGAAGTCGCGTGCCGTCGGCATTCACCTGGTGTTGGCGACGCAGAAACCGACGGTAGATGTCATTACAGGGCTCATTAAGTCGAACCTGCCGGCCCGCATTTCGTTTCAAGTTGCCAGCCGCGTCGACAGCCGGGTGGTTCTCGATGAAATGGGCGCCGAGCGCCTTCTGGGAAACGGCGACATGCTGTATCTGATGCCCGGCACAAGCAAGATCACGCGCGCCCAGGGAACCTACGTCAGCGATGCAGAAGTGAACACGATCATCGAGTACTACAGCGAATGTGAGCCGCAATACAGCCGCGAACTGGCACAGCTCAGTGCGAAATCGTCAGGCAAGAGCGGTATTGACGCGATCCGCAGCCGCGACGAATTGTACGAGCAGGCGATTGATGTCGTGGTTCGCGAAGGACGGGGGAGCACGTCGTTATTGCAGCGGGCGCTGGGAATCGGCTATGGCCGGGCGGCGCGACTGATCGACTTCATGGCCGAAGACGGTATTGTCGGCGACTATAACGGCTCGCAGGCCCGAGAAGTGTTGTACACACCAGAACAATGGGCTGAAATCGTGGCCGGGCATGAAGTCGAGGCGGCCTCGGCCTGATCTGGCATCGTCGATCTTTGCGAAGTCGTCACGCGCCCCCGCATATTCAGAAGCCGGCGCGTGTGAATGACGATGTTGGGCTGAAAGGGTGTTGAACTCGGGGTTGCCATCGGCCGAGGGCGACCTCTCGCTCGACCAAAATCACCAATGCAAGGGTTGCGCTTGGAGAGAGGTCTCTAACTCGGCTTTGACGTCGCGAGCAGAGGAGGGCAGGTCGCCAGCCGGCAAAACACCCACGCTCATTCCCGCCAGCGACAGAAAGTTCGCCAGCAAGCGATGTCCCGAGTCAGTCAGAATCGACTCAGGGTGAAACTGCACGCCGAACATGGGCCACGTCACATGCTCGACGGCCATCGGGATGCCGTCTGTTGTGCGGGCGATAACCTGCAGCGTGGCTGGCAGCGATGATTCATCGATGATCAAAGAATGATACCGCGTGGCGCGCAGCGGATTGGGAAGTCTGGCAAACAGTCGCTCTCCATGGTGGTCTATCAGCGACGTTTTTCCATGCACGGGCTCGGGAGCGCGAATCACACGTCCCCCCAGGGCCGCGGAAAGGGCCTGGTGTCCCAGACACACACCCAGAATCGGAATGCGCATTCCCAATTCGCGAATCAGTTCGAGACTGATTCCCGCCTCGTGCGGCGTGCAGGGGCCGGGGGAGACGACGATCGCTTGGGGAGACATCCGGGCAACGTCGGCGACGGTCACCGCGTCATTTCGCACAACCTGCGTCGCACAACCCAGTTCGGCCAGGTACCGCGCCAGGTTGTAGACGAAACTGTCGTAATTGTCGATGAGTAGAATCATGTCAGCGCCCGCAACATTCCCTCTGCCTTAATGAGTGTTTCTTCGTATTCTGCGGCAGGATCGGATTGCGCAATAATGCCCCCTCCGACCGGGCATTGAATCCAACCATGCCGAATGATGAACGTCCGAATCAAAATGTTGCTGTCGGCATGGCCGTTGTAGCCGACATAGAACAGGCTGCCGCAATACGGCCCGCGAGCGGTCGGTTCCAACTCGGCGATAATCTGCATCGATCGCACCTTAGGGGCGCCGGTAATTGAGCCCCCCGGAAAAACCGCGCGGAACAGATCCCACGCGGTTCGATCCGGTTCAAGTTGGCCCCGAATTTCGGAGACGAGGTGCTGCACTGTCTCGTACGTTTCGACGCGGCATAACTCGGGCACACGCACCGTACCGGGCACGCAGACCCGCGACAGATCGTTGCGCAGCAGGTCGACAATCATCACGTTCTCGGCCTGATCCTTCTCGCTTTCTCGCAATTCGTCGCGCGTGAATAAATCGGCTTCAGGGCCGGGCCGCCGGCGGCGCGTCCCCTTGATGGGGCGCGTCTCGACGATCCCGCGGGCGACATGCACGAACCGTTCGGGAGAAGCACTGGCTAACACCCAATCGCCGTGTGCGAAATAGCCCGCAAAGGGAGCAGGGTTGCATTCCCGCAGTCGCATGTAGATTTCAAGCGGATTCTCAGCCGCACGATACAGCAGTCGCTGCGACAAATTGACTTGAAAGATGTCGCCCGCGTAAATGTATTCGATCGCCCGCCCGACGGTCTTCAGATAGCCCTCTCTTGAGAAGTTGCTGGTCAAACCCGAGGGGCCGGGCGCAGCGAATTGCGTCGCCAATTCGGGTATTTCGTTCTGCGAATTCGTCCATTCTACAAGGCCGCCTGACGAGTCTCCGTGCGTCGCCGAAGATAAAGCCGAAATCACCTTGCGCATCCGTTTTGCGGCACGATCGGTGCGGCGGTCGCGTTCGGTCTCGGGAAACCCTTGTGATATAATCCAGGCACGGCGCTGCTCGTGGTCCCACGCGAGCACCCAGTCGTAAACTCCGA
>JAYTRB010000573.1:0-14726 GCA_043746425.1 Planctomycetia bacterium | reverse complement strand
CATTCGGTAAACAGAACGGCTGGCAGTGCCCGACCCCTCCCGCGGATGTCGTCCGCAAGGTAAACAGCCGCGAGTTTCGATTCGCTCTTGAGCAAGCGCGCCAGATCGGGCTTGCGGGGAGTGCCCTGGTGACTTCGCTTGCCGAACTTGCACGGGTACTTCAAGAGCACGGGAACATGCCGCTGGGCTGGTTGCTCAAAGCGAACTTCGGCATGTCAGGGCGCGAGACGGTGCGGGGTCGGGGCGCGACACTCGACGAGAAGACGCAGAATTGGGCCAGAAAACGGCTTGCCACCGCGGGACCGATCGTGTTTGAACCAATCGTCGAATGCATCGCAGAGGCCGGCATTCAGATTGATGTACCGCGGTTCGGGCCGCCCGAACTGGTGGGTATTACGCCGCTCCTGGTCGATGGCAGCGGCGTCTACCGCGGCAGCCGATTCGCGAGTCGGGCCAGTGACACCGAAGACTGGCGGCCAGCAGAGGAAGTGGCATTGCAGGCGGCGCGAGAACTGCAACGCCTGGGCTATTTTGGACCTTTGGGAATCGACGCGATGCAGTACCGCGACGAGAACGACCAGATTCGTCTGCGGCCCCTGCAAGACATCAACGCCCGCTACACGATGGGGCGGCTGGCGCTGGGTTTTCGAAGGATCCTTCCGGCCGGCTGGTGTGGAACGTGGGTTCATTTCTCACGCCGGCGCCTGCAGGGTCGAGACGTCAGCCAATGGATCGAAAAGATCGAGATATTATCGAAAGGGGCACGAGTCGTCGCCGCATCGCCCCACACGATTGGCTTGCAAATTGCCAGTCATCAGGCAGTTCTCGTGCTGGCGCCAACACCAGAAGTCCGAAACCAGACGGAAGCGTTGCTGTTTTCACTGAATGATTTGTGACAGCCCAAAACGACGAAGCGCGACCGCAGATGACGCGAAACGCGCAGATCTGCCAAATCATCTCGGTCGTTTGTATTCCCGCATTCCGGCAACACCAGCGGTTGCACTCAGTTAGTGCCCGTCGAATTTCGAAACGAGAGGTTCGCGGTTCAAATTAAAGAGAGAGTGCCCAAGAAGCAGTCTGGAATGAAGAGGAGAGGGATGATAATCGACCGCTCATTGGCCGAACATGTTTGCCAGATGTTCAGACATGAGGAGCGACTCGGGAAGCCGTTCGATGGCCAGATGCTGCAGGTGCTGCACCGTATGCCACGGTTCCATCGCGGCCAGCTCCTGCCAGGCGGAAGTCGTTTCCAGATTCAGGGGACGCACCGGGCGATCAAGATCGATGTGTTCAGCCAGAAGATCGGCCAGACGCACGGCAACGACGAGCGGACGATGCCGTTCGTCTGCCGCCGCCGGATCGTGATGGTGGAGCGCACTGGCAATCATCGCGGCGGGTGCCTCCCAGAATGCGAGCAAAGACGCTCCCAGACGACAATGATCGAGCTGGGGCTCTGGCGAAATGTGGCGTTCGACGAACTGATCGTGCTCTTCGTGCCACACAACACCCAGACGGGCACCCGGACTGACAAGCAGCAGATGACCGATGTCGTGGGCCATGCCGGCCGACAGGCCATCGCCGAAGCGATTGAATCCGGCCGTGTGCAGCAGGTCGTGGGCCAGCACACCGGTCAACAAAGAATGCCGCCAGAGCTTTTGGCGTGCGCCTTCGTGCAGGTCGGGCCACGCCTGTTGAAAATCAGACAGCGTCAACAGCCACAGCAATGACAGACAGTTGCGGCGCCCCAGCTGCGCGATGGCCTGGCGCACTGTGTTGACCGGCTGCCGCCCGCAAAAAAGCGGCACGTTTGCACCCGCCAGAATACCAAACCGCAGTCGCGGGTCAGATTCGAGTTGCTCGATCAGGCGATCGTCTGTTGAATCGCTGTCGCCAGCCAGTTCGATGGCGATGCGCATTGTCGCCGAAGGGACGGGCGGTGTTCCGCGGCGACAGACGCCGCGAAGCAACTCCAGATCATCGGGGCGATCCACGGTCTGTCACCGCCGGTTGTTCCTGAGTTCGGGTTGCGCCCGCATGCTGAAGCTGGTCGCGCTCGCGACGAACTTCAGTAAGCCAGTACTGTGCTGGTTGCAACCGCGGGTTTTCCAGAATCGCGGCGACAAATTGCTCTTCGCTTCCGGTCAGATCGCCGCGCTCGTGAAGAATCAACCCAATGTTGTAGTGTGCGGCCGCCAAACCCACCGACTCGACCAGTTGCGGTATTGCCTGTTCGATCTGTCCCGATTTGGCCATGGCGATTGCGTAATGAAATCGGCAGGTCTTGTCTTCGGGGGCCGCAGCCAGCGCGCGTTGCAATGTCGCGAGTCCCTCCTCCAGGCGTTTCTGCTCGACGTAAAATTGCCCAAGGGCATCTAAGGCGCGGCCCGACTGTGAATCGAGCTGGACGGCTTTAAGAAAGCCCGCCTCGGCCTCGGCTTTTCGGCCGGCAATCTGATCCAGCCGCGCCAAACCAATGACCGCATCGATCGACTTCGAATCAACCGCCAGAACCTGCTCGTACGACTTGCGCGCCTCGTCACGATACCCGCGTATTTCCTGGAAATTGGCCAGGGCCAATTGTAACTTCGGGCTGGGGCTGTAATTGTTGGTCTTCGCCCCCCCGGGTGCAGAGGCCAGCGGCGGCGATGCGGTTCCGGGGGCCTGTTGCCCATATTTGCCTGGGCCACCGGTCGTGAAAGACCCATCGGTTTTGGTCGGCTCTGTGACGCAGCCGACAGCGATTCCGCACAGGTAAATGACCGATAACACATGAATCGGCAGGCGACAGGTCCACATAACAGGCACCTCGCTGAGGCGTGTCGGCGGCGCTGGCTCGCCGCCATCAACAACTCTGAAGGGAAGTCCGCAGAACGCGGGTTTTGGGGAATTGACCGTCAAGGTGACGAACCGATAAGCATTGATGCTGGCTCGGTCGGTGTTGTGCTGGTCTCAAATCTGACAGAAGAACCGCAGAGTGGCTTCGGCGATCAGATCCTCGGTCAACGCAACGTCCTGGTCTCGGAATCGGCAGATAGACTGGACAATCTCCAGCAAATCTCGCGGATCCGAAGACCTTGGCGGCTTACCCCGGTCGTAGTAGGTTGAGTACAGGTAATCTACGGCACCCTGGTGAAATGGGATATTTCTTTGCCGGCATGCCAATTGAAAAATCTCAGTGAACAGTTCGCGATCGGGGGTTCCGATGCTGATCTTGTGTCGGATTCGGCGCAGAAACGCCTCGTCGACAAGTTCCCGCGGGTCGAGGTTTGTGGAGAAGATGATGAGCTGCTCAAATGGAACCGAAAACTTCTTTCCGGTCGCAAGCGTCATGTAGTCGATCCGCTCTTCAAGGGGCAGAATCCAACGGTTCAGCAGGTCGCGCGGACTGACGATCTGGCGTCCGAAGTCATCGATCAGAAAGACGCCGCCGTTGGCCTTGATGTGCAACGGGGCCTGGTAAAAATTGGCGGTCGCGTTGTATCGCAGATCGAGCATTTCAAGGGTCAGTTCGCCCCCCGT
The DNA here is from genome assembly GCA_043746425.1 of Planctomycetia bacterium. Taxonomy (GTDB): domain Bacteria; phylum Planctomycetota; class Planctomycetia; order Planctomycetales; family Planctomycetaceae; genus JACQFH01. Next base: position 11,207 of record JAYTRB010000573.1, on the reverse strand, counting down.
AATGACAACCGGCCGTTTGATTCGACGCCAGCGAAGGTCGGGGGGGTTCGTCTGCAGCAACCGGCTCTTCTCGCCGGTGGCCCGCGGGTCGCCCTGCATCAACGTTCCCAGCAGGTCGTCGTTATCGGTCGCCGTGTGAATCGTCGGGTCAAAAATCGTAACGATGCTGTTTTCGGAATGAATCGCATACGGGACGAAAATTTCGCCGCCGTTCTTATTGAGAAATCGCCCGAGTCCCTTGGCGACCATGGTCTTTCCGTTGCCCGGTGGACCATAAATGAAGATTGACTTTCCACTGCAAACGGCCGGTCCCAATTCGTCGAAAACCCCTGGCCTGATAATCAATTCCTTGAACGCTTCCAGCAGCGATGCCGGATTGCAGACTGTCCCGGTTACGGTTTGCTGCAGACACTGGCGAACATAATCTTCAAGTGGAACCGGAGCGGGCCCCACATACCGGCACTGCTCGAACGCCTCACGGGCCCGCGCCCGGCCCAGGTCGGTCAGGTTGAATCGGTAAGAAACCCGCCCGATCAGATCACCCGAGCTCACCTCAATGCACTTCTCGTCCTTGAGAAAAACGATTCCTTCGTCAATGACATTGAACGGCAGTCGCGATTGCCGCGCCAGGTCGACGCCCAAGGCTGCCCCTTGCAGGTAGAGTTGCTTGAGAATCAGGTCGCAAACCTGCATGAGCGACAAGCCGCTTTGGGCCAGTGTCTCAGGAGCAATGGGGGCCTTTGGCGCCGGACGCGGTTCAATTTTCGAGCTTCTTGGAATCGGCGCGGGCACATCGCCGCCGGTCGTCTGCTCGCGATTCGCGGCCTGAAACAGTTGCGTGTAAACATCAAGCAGTTGCTCGATCTGCTTTTCAGACCTCGAATTCTGGAAGGGGTTACGCGGCGTTTCCCCCGAAAGTTCCGACGGACCTCCTGGTCCGCGCGGAGCACCGGCCGATGGATCAGACGAACGATAGTCGGGCATGGCGGTCTCTCACCAGTGTTCGGTCGCTGTCACCCCTGCATTACCTTCCGGCCTGCGGGGTAGCGCTGCCACCGCTGCCACCACTGCTTCCCCCGGCACTGCTCCCCGTCTGCGATTGGAAACCAATGCGCGGGACTGGCAGCGATTCCAGATATGAGCGGCGGATGAGGTCGACTTCCTGGGCCGAGCCGCCATAGGGCTGGCAGATTCGAACGCAGATCCGGGGCGCATTCGGGCCGATAAGAGCCACCGCTTCGGCCTGTGCGCTGTCGAGGCGCGCCTGGTTGACCTCGGCCCCTTCACCAGCCTGCACCCAGGGAAGCCGTCGCTGCGGGGGAGCAAATAAAAGAATCCATTTCAGATGCACGCGACCCGAATCGTTGAGCGTCTGTGTTTCGGCGTCAAAGTGCTGATCATACAGCGTCGTGCTGGTCAACCAGCCGGCATCGGCTTGCGCCGCAAAATGCGCACGCACCGAACCGCGGTCTTGCCAGCGATATGGGTCGGGCCAGTAATGAGCCGTGTGATATCGATGAACGCACGGTTCGCTTGGTGCACAAGGGCGCGGCTCAAGCGGCCACTGCTTCCCTGAATGATAGTGGACGCGACTTCCAGGAAGCGAATCGTATTTCGGATACCAGAATTCGGCGTCTCCTGCCACGAGCATGTCAGAGAGCAGAAAGAGTGTGACGGGCACCAATGCCAGGCTGGCTTTGAGGAGCATAGGACGATTCCGAAGAAAGGAGGCGTTCAAACGATCAACCTGAGGATTCGGGCGATTTCGAATTGGTTCGTTGCACCCGGTCAGGACGGCGGCCCTGTGTTTCGTTATCGGCTGGTGAACGTAGCGACGATAACGGTGGCGACGCATTTGTCGGAAAGGCACGGTATGCCTTCGCCGCGTTGGTGAAGATAGAGAAACTTTAACGGCCAACCTGGGCCACAAACGATATCCCTACAGTTGCCGGGTTCTTTCTGCTACCGTTAAGCCGCTTGTTCATACTCCTGAAAATGGCCTGCCGGGTGCTCCTGGCCAGACGCGTCAGAGTTCTGCCAGGTTCGAATTCGGGCACGTCATCGACAGGCAAACTTCTGAATTCTGACGAATTCGGCTGTTTTGACGCGAATTCTCGGCGTGGTCTTGCACTCTGTCCCGATCTTCAAAACTTCATCATGCTCCGCCTTTTGACCGCCGGTGAATCGCACGGCAAGACGCTGTTGGCCGTCATTGACGGCTTTCCCGCCGGACTGAAAATCGAAACGGCGGGCATCGACCGCGAGCTCGAACGCCGGCAGGGGGGATACGGCCGGGGGGGGCGGCAGAAACTTGAAACCGATACGGTAGAAGTTCTTACCGGAATCTGGCAGGAAACAACCCTGGGCAGCCCGGTGACGCTGGCGGTCGTCAATCGCGATTACAAGCTCGAGCGTCTGAAAGACGTTGAACGGCCGCGCCCGGGCCACGGCGATCTGACGGGCGCCATCAAGTATCTGGGCTCGATCCGCGGAATTCTCGAACGGGCCAGCGCTCGTGAGACAGCCGTGCGTGTCGCCGCCGGTGCGCTCGCCAAACAGCTTCTCGGCCAGTTCGGCATGTCGGTGTTTGGTTATGTCGTGCAACTCGAACAAATTGCCGCGCCGCCCCGCGAAGGATCGCTCGCAGAGTTGCTGGCCTTGCGCGACGCGAGCCCGATGTACACGTTGAATCCGCAGGCCGATCAACCGATTGTCGAACGCGTCGACCGGGCCACCGAGCAGGGCGACACTCTGGGGGGAATTGTCGAGGTTAAGGTCTTCAATCCCCCCTTTGGACTGGGAAGCCACGCCCAGTGGGATTGCAAGCTCGATGGCCATCTGGCTCAGGCGGTGATGAGCATTCAGGCCATTAAAGGGGTTGAAATCGGGCTGGGGTTCGAGGCGGCCCGACGCCCCGGCTCGCAGGTTCACGACGAAATCGCTTTCGACAAGGGACAAAGCGCAAGCCCCGGCCTGGGCTACGTTCGCAACACCAACAATGCCGGCGGGCTGGAAGCCGGGATGACCAACGGTCAGCCGATTGTGGTGCGGGCCGCCATGAAGCCGATCAGTACGCTCCGTCGGCCCCTCCCCTCGATCAACCTGGCGACCAAAGAGCCCGAAAACGCCGCCTACGAGCGCAGCGATGTGTGCGCGCTGGCAGCCTGCAGCGTCATTGTCGAAAATGTGGTGGCGTTCACCGTGGCGCAGGCGCTGGTCGACAAATTCGGAGGCGACAGCCTCACTGAAATGCGCGCCCGTTACGACAAGTTTCTCGAACTGGCCCGCGCCCGATGACGATGGCCCAGGCCGGCCCTTTCGAAGAAGACGAACATCAACGAGGAACCCTGCACCATGAATCGACGCATCACGGCCGCCTTGCTGATCTTGTTGGCGACATCGCTCGTCCGCGCCGACGGGCCGGTCGACAACGCGCACGACAAGGTTCGCCGAGTGCCGGCGCTGGGTATCGAAATTCCCGAAGCCGATCAGCAGTCGTTGAAAACACAGCTCGACGCGCTGCAGACGGCCATTAACGAGCTGGCGAAAAAACCCGATTTGCAGACACGCGAGCTGTTGCCCGACGTCGAGATCTTTCACAAGGCCGTTCATGATGCGCTCGTCTATCGCGAGTTCTTCAACGAGAACGAGGTGGCCTTGGGGCGCGAGTTGCTCAAGCAAGGGCTCGAGCGCGCCCGCCAGTTGGCGCGGGGCGAGGCTCCCTGGACGACGCAAACCGGCCTGGTCGTCCGCGGATACGTCTCGAAGATCGATGGCTCGGTGCAGCCCTATGGACTGGTCATTCCCGCATCGTACGAAGCCCGCGGGGCGCATCACCATCGGCTCGATCTGTGGTTTCATGGCCGAGGAGAGAACCTCACAGAGGTGAACTTCCTCGGCGGACGCCTCAAAGATCGGGGAGAGTTCACTCCCCCCGATACCATCGTTCTGCACCCCTATGGCCGGTACTGCAATGCGTTCAAGTTTGCCGGCGAGGTCGATGTGCTCGAAGCCCTCGAATCGGTGCGACAGCGGTATCGCATCGATGAAGACCGCATCGCAGCCCGTGGTTTTTCGATGGGGGGCGCTGCCTGCTGGCAGTTCGCCGTACACTATGCCGACCGCTGGGTGGGCGCTACACCGGGGGCCGGTTTTGCCGAGACGCCGCAGTTTTTGAAGGTCTTTCAGAAAGAGACCCTCACTCCCACCTGGTGGGAGCAAAAGCTCTGGCACTGGTACGACTGCACCGACTACGCCGTCAACCTGCTGCATTGCCCGACGATCGCCTACAGCGGCGAAATCGACTCGCAGAAACAGGCGGCTGACGTCATGGCCGATGCGCTCCGCAAAGAGGGAATCGAACTGCTGCATATCATCGGTCCCGCGACGGCCCACCGCTATCATCCCGAAGCGCGGGCTCAGATCGATCGTCGGCTGTCGATGATCGCTGAGCGGGGCCGCGAGCATGTGCCTCAAACGGTGCACCTGGTTACGTACACCCTGAAATACAATCGCATGGCCTGGGTGACGATCGACGCGCTGGAAGAGCACTGGGCCGAGGCCCGCGTCAATGCCACGATCGTCGGCGACGGAGAGTTGACCATCAACACGAAGAACGTGCAGGCACTGACGCTCGCCATTCCCTCGGGCTGGGCGCCATTCGACCTCACTGAACCTTTGTCGCTGTCGGTCAACGGCCAGGATCTGCGCGGCCCGCGCCCGAAGTCTGACCGCTCGTGGACGTGTTCGTTGCGCCGTCTGGGAGACGACTGGCTCGTCGAAGCCGAGCCGACTGACGGACTGCACAAGCAGCACGACCTGCAAGGACCGATCGACGATGCCTTCATGGACGCCTTCGTCTTCGTCCGCCCCACGGGGGTGGCCGCCAATGCCGCCGTTGAAAATTGGACAAAGGCCGAGCTCGACCGGGCGATCGAGCACTGGCGGCGACATTTTCGCGGCGAAGCGCGGGTGAAAGACGACACGGCCGTCACTGACGAAGACGTGGCCCGCGCGAACCTCATTGTGTGGGGCGACCCGACGTCGAATGCCTTCCTTAAAAAGATTGCCGACAAACTCCCCCTCGGTTGGAACGCGCAAGAAGTAACCATCGGCCAGCGGCGCTACCCCGCCGCGCATCATGCGCCCGTACTCATCTACCCCAATCCGCTCAATTCCAGACGGTATGTGGTGCTGAACAGCGGCTTCACGTTTCGTGACTACGACTATTTGAACAACGCGCGGCAGGTGCCGAAGCTCCCCGACTGGGCGGTCATCGACCTGCGAACACCGCCCGACGCACGGTACCCAGGAAAGATCGTCGACGCCGATTTCTTCGACGAACACTGGCAAATCAAGCCAGCTCGCGAATTGTCCGGTGCAAACGCAGGTCGGTAACATCCAGGCCCTTTGCCGGTTCCTTTGCGAACCGCTCCTTTGGGAACCGCGCAGGTCGTTGTCGTTAGTCATCAGATTTCCCCCGGTGTGATGAAGCAGCCCGGGAGGTGGGCCATCCCCCCCGCGCCGAATGGCCCGTTCCGAGCAACTCGTTACAAGCGACTCGCTACAAGCGGCAGTCATTTCGAAAACGTCCTTTCAAAAACGTCTGCGACAGTGCGTCGCCCCCGTCGGCGGGTACGAGTTGGCCCACCTCCGGTTGAGCGTTCCTCGCGTGTCCCCGATTCACCCGGTAGTAATTTCCAGCCATTTGTCTGCGATCGCGTCCATATTTCGTCAACCATTTTTCCGGCACAACCGATGAAGTCTGCATAATCCGTAGATCCCGAAGCGAAAGACGTGACGACTGTGGTCCTCTCTCGGCAATTCGTTCTCAGCCTGTTCCTGGCCCTGATCTGCCACAGCGCGGCGCAGGCCCAGTTCGGCGCGCAACTGACGGGAGTCGGGGCGATCAATCGGTCGATGGGGGGCGCGGCAACGGCGGCTCCGCTCGATACCCTCGGCGCTTTTCAATGGAACCCGGCCACCATTACCGCGCTTCCGTCGTCAACCGATTTCGGCCTGGAACTGCTGCTTCCCCAAGCCAAGTTGGCCTCGACCGTCAATCCCGGGTCGTTCGGGCCAGGAACGCCCCCGATTCCGGTTTCGGGCTCTGAGCACAGCAACAGCGGAGCTTTTCCGTTGCCCGAATTCGGCGTCGTTTATCAGCCAGAAGATTCACCTCTTTCGTATGGATTAGGATTGCTGACGGTCGGCGGATTCAGCGCCAATTTTCCGGGGAGTCTCACGAATCCCATCCTGAGCCCTTCTCCCCCCAATGGATTTGGAGTGGGGCCTATTTTTGCCCAGTATCAGCTCATGCAGATCATTCCGACGGTGGCCATTCAGGCGACCGAGCGGCTTTCGATCGGCTTCTCGCCCATTGTCGATCTGGCCAGTCTCAGTGTTTCGCCGGGAAGTCTGGCCGCGCCCGATGCGGCAGGGGGGGGCTTCGCCACGTATCCGCCACTGACGCACGGCACCTATCAATGGGGGGCCGGCTTTCAGGTGGGGGCCTACTACACCACCGAAAGTCATTGGCAGTTCGGGGCTTCGTTCAAAAGCACGCAATGGTTCAACAGCTTTCAATACAATTCGCAGAACCAGGTCGGCGCCCCCCGCAACATCAAGCTCGCCGTCGATGCCCCGATGATCATTTCGCTGGGAACGGCCTACTCCGGATTCGACCGCTTTCTGCTCGCGCTCGACCTGCGTTATCTCGACTACCGCAATACGCGCGGCTTTTCTCAGACCGGTTTTGCACCGAACGGGGCGGTGAATGGCCTGGGTTGGGATAACATCTTCGCCCTTTCGACCGGCGCGCAATACCAGGCAACCGACGCCGCATCGTTGCGAATGGGCTATTCGTTCAGCACCAACCCCATCGGCAACGACAAGACTTTTTTCAACATCGCCTCGCCGCTGGTCATTCAGCACGGCATCTATTTCGGCGGTTCGTACAACATTACACAGAGCTTCAAAGTCTCGCTCACGTATGCCCACTTCTTTCAGAATTCGATCAGCGGCCCGTGGATCAGTCCGCAGGGCCCGATTCCCGGCACGAACGTCACTTCCACGGCCTCTGCCGATTCGATCATCGCGGGCGCGAGCTTTCTGTTTTAAATTCGTCGACTCTCGCGCGGCGGCAGTCGCAGGTCGTTTCAACCCCCTGCGCGCCGACGCGACGACGGCCGGCCTTCGAGCCCGCGGGAAAACGCGACTGCGGTCGAACGGCGTCAGCAGACAAGTCTCGCAGTGTGTCTAAGGCGGCACTCAGGCGCCCCGACTGATGCTGCGCACCCAGGCTGCTGATTCGCCCGCGCGATTTGAAATCGACAACGACCGGCAGGCGCGTGGCAGAGAGTTGGCATCGACGACCTGATATCATCTGCGTCACAGAAAGTTCGCAGCCCGCATCGTCTCTTGTCATTTCGCACAATGAGCCTCTCGATTTTTGTCCCGGTAACGGCCACTCAGCAAGAAGCGGCCTTGAGCCTTCTCTTCAGCCCGCTTCCCGCCGACTTGCGCCAGCAGCAAATGCTCGAGGCCTTCGCCGCGGTCAAACGGCGCGAGTTCTCGCTCGACGATCTGGTCATGGCCACCGACCGAGACCAGGTGCTGGGAACCGTGCTGGCAGTGCGGCGTCCCGGCGGCGCGGCCTTTCTGTGGCCCCCTGTCGTGCGCGCGGGAGCCGACACGAATGTCTTAAGTGCCCTTCTCGAATTTGTAGCGCTGCGCCTCGACGCACAAGGGGTGCAGTTCACGCAGTGTCTGCTCGACCCTGACGACACCGGCGGACGCGAGGCGCTCGCCCGCGATGGCTTTCCTTATGTCACCGATCTCATTCTCTTGTCGCGTTCTTTGAGCGGCAGTCTGCCCCCCGCGCCACAGGCCGAATTGTCGTCAGAATGTTACTCGGCCGAATTGCATTCGGCATTCGCCCGCATCGTCGAACGCACCTACGTGGGGACGCTCGATTGTCCGGTGCTGGCCCAGTTGCGCAGCGGCGAAGATTCGCTGACGGCGCATCGCGCGACGGGTCATTTCCTTCCGACCGCCTGGCGCCTGTACCGCTCGGCAGAACTCGACGTCGGCGTTTTGCTGTTGGCCGAGCATCCCGAGCGCGATACCTGGGAAGTCGCCTACCTGGGAGTGATTCCCGAGGCCCGCGGCCAGGGAATCGGGCGGGCGATTCTCAATGACGGCCTGAAACGGGCAAAAAGTTCAGGACGCAGCACGATGGAAATCGCCGTTGATGTGGGCAATCTTCCCGCCCTGCGCCTGTATCGCGCTGTGGACTTCACCGATGTCCGGCAGTACTCGGTGCATCTGCGATTAAAACAATCGTGTTGAAAAAGGGGAGTGGCTCCGAATAACAGTCGAAGATCTTCGGGAATTGAGTTGCTATGGAGTGCCCATCCCCGTTTTTTAACAGCCTGCCCCGTTTTTCAACACCTTGCCCGAGCCATTTCAGCGGGCCGCCTCATGGCGTGCCATTTCGATCGCAGCCGGCCCGACTGACAGGGCCGCCTTGTCGACCGGCTTCTCGTTGGGCTTTTTGGCCGAGGGGCTGAACAGCGCGAGAAACAGTACCAGCGACACGACGACACCCACGCAGGGAATCATCCAGAATTTGCTCCAGTCGGTTGTTCTGACGGCAAGACCGGTGGAGGGATCGGGGTTCTCGCGCGTGAAGTAGTGATTGATCCAGCCTGAAGCCTCGGTGCCCAGATACATTCCCAGTCCATACGTCAGTGACGAGAACAACGCCTGCCCGCTGTTACGAATGGCCTCGGGGGCGGTTTTCTCAACATAGATGAACCCGGCGGCGAAAAAGAAATCAAAGCAGATTCCATGCAGCGCCAGGCCCAGAAGAATCAGCGGGAACGGCCCTCCCGCGCTGAAGATTGCATACCGCAGCCCCCAGGCGGCCATCCCCACCACGAGGACCGACTTCATGCCGAACGTTTCCAGGAACCACGGAAGCGCCAGCAGAAAGACGATCTCAGACCACTGGCCAATCGTCATCAGCGGCCCCACGTTGCCGGGTTGTACCCGAATTTTTTGTTCGAGGTACAGCGACGTAAAGCTGTAATAGAATGCCAGTGCGATCGTAATGAGAAACGAGATTCCGAAGAACACGGCAAATGACTTGTCGCTCAGAAGTTCGAAGGCCTGCACGAAGGGAAACAAATCGGCTTTGTTGCCCGGGGGCGTATGCGGCAGCTGAAATGAAAACGCACCCAGCACCGCCGACAGGGCCGAAGCCAGCAGCAGGGGCCGGTTGTTGACCGATTCGCCCGGTTTGAGCAGCACCTTCAGCATCAGATTTGCGGCAATCCAGCCGATGGTTCCCAGGACTCGAATCGTTGGAAAATCACGCTGCGCATCAGGAATGTTGGCAAAAATCACGGCATTCGAAACCGACAGCGTGGGTGAATACACGAGCGCATAGGCCAGCGCCAACAGGTAGAATTTTCCCGGGGTGCGGGCAAAGGCCATCGCGTACAGCAACCCCGCGCCGATAAAGTGCGACGCGGCCATCACGTATTCGCCAGGAAAATACTTATCGGCCACGGCGCCCACGATAATGGGGGTGAAGATCGACCCCAGCGACATCGTCGCATAAATACTGCCGATCTGCTTGCCAGTGAACTTGAGGACATTCAGGTATTGTCCCAGAACGACGAACCAGGCGCCCCAGACGGCGAATTCCAGAAAGTTCATGACTGAGAGCCGCAGACGGATTCCCATGTCAAGCGGCGCGTGATCGGTGGCCGCAAGCACGTTCGTCAGTCCTGAAATGAGATCCAGTTCCACGGGCGACTCCTGATTAACTGTCTGCTGGGCAGATTGAATGACATCGAGCGGCCCTGCGTCACGGCCCCTCCCGAACTTCCAGGCCCACGATCATGCCGATTCCACCCGCCTGAGGCAAGCATCCGCCCCTGAAACTTTGGGCATTCGCCCCCCCGCCGGCATCGACTGCCGAGCCGCCGCAGACTTTCGTTTTACCGCCGCCGCAACGCCCACCCAGGCTTGCGAGTCGCTGGCTCGTCGACTGGCGGCGGCTCAAGTCGCGCGGCGGGCGAATTCCTGCCGGCGAAGAAGTCGTGCAGTCTGTCGCTGTCGCTGTCGCGGTGACTCAAGGAAACGACCTTCAGCGACTCGCGACACAAGCTGCCAGACGCTCTTCGTCCACAACCGCACAGAACGCGCCGGTCGCCGTTCTGAACGCGGCTCGTTCTTGAAAGCCGGCCCAGAGTTTGAACGGCGGCCGCGGCAAGCTGGCTTGTTGCCTCCACAAGCTGCTCCAGGCCGCGCACGCCGTCGGTCACGACCGGCGCGGCGGCCGAACACTTCCTCGATCGAATTGTCAAAGAACCATCACGCAGTCGGCCCGCGCCGGCGCGCGAGGCTGGAAGACCCCGAAACCTGGGTCAGTCCTGGAAAATGGCGCGGCGACGCCATAGATATCAAGTGTGCCATAGAAATCATCCCGCGGCCCATAGAAATCAGCCCGCCGCGATCTGATATCTATGAGAAACCCTCGGGAATTGATCCATAGATATCAGCCAACACCATAGAAATCATGTTTTCGCAGGTTTGAATAATTCTGGGTAACATGGGAAGCATGGGTAGTGCTGAAAGAGGCATTGGAGCCGTGTAAACGAGAGCGATCGTGAAGCGGAATGGATGTCCGGGATGGCTTGATCCGAAGCGATGGAAACCTTTCATCGCGACCTTGGCCCATCCCCGAATTGCCGCGCTCAGCATGCCCATGTCCCGTCCTCCTTCCATCTGTCCTTCTAAAATCGGACCCGGTTAAATCGGATTTGGCGCGACCTTAAAAGCCTCGACTTGCTCCCCGATCGCCATTGTCGGGCTCTGTATTTCATTTGCCCTTCGACCGGCATCGTGCCCGAGCGCATTCCCGGCCGACCCGCGTCGCCTCTGCGAAGCAAAAACCGATTAGCCGCGCAACCCCTTCGGATCGGCGGTGAAATCGCCCGCGCCGTGAACTCTCATCCGCCTGCGGTTCTCTTGTCTAGGGACTTGCTGCTACCAAGCCACGAATCGCCCCACCTTAAATTCTACCCACGACAAAGCGTTTTGTCGGAAATGTCTTTTCCAGATTTGGAAAAAAACGTCGAAATATCCACATATCCACAAGCGAGCCGCCCAAAATTGGCCCGTCCTGATGGCCGTTG
>JAYTRB010000572.1:0-3363 GCA_043746425.1 Planctomycetia bacterium | reverse complement strand
TTTGCCGGGGGCCAATCGGGTCGCAAATCAAGCAGAAAAAGGCCGAGCATAAGGCCCAACGCGACCCCCAGAACACAGGCCAGGTTCATTCGCGAAGTAAATTCTGGTCGCCGCACGCAGCCGAGCGCCAGGACGAAAACCGCACTGGCGCCGGTCGCGGCAACCGTGGCCTTCAGAAATAAACCAGGATCGGGCATCCGCTATTTCCGAGTCCCTTCAAAATCGATGTCGATCAGGGCTTCGTCACCGATCAATCCGATATTCTTCTTGTCAAAACCATAATCGCTGCGCTTGACCTTGAGCTCTGTCGAAAAACCGGTCCGTTTGGTTCCCATGAACTCGATCTCTTTTCCTCCTTCAACGACGAAGCTGATTTTCTGGGTCTTGCCGTGCATCGTGAAATCGCCGGTCACTTCGTATCCCCCTTTGGCGGCTTTGACACTCGTGCTCTTAAAGTCAATCGTCGGGAACTGCTTCGTATCGAAGTAATCGGGTTGCCGCAAATGCTCGTCACGCCCCTTGTTCCCCGTATCGACGCTTTCGGCCTTAATCGACAGTACGAAGGTAGACTTAGCCGCATTCTCGCGGTCGAGCGAGAAATTTCCCGAAACCTCATTGAATCGGCCGTGAATCCAGCTGATGTCGAGATGCCGGGCTTTGAAACTGACAGACGAATGAACGGGGTCAAACGCATAATCGTCGGCTGCGAAGGCCGGCTTGCCGGCCGCGAAAATTCCGAAACCGAGCACAATGGTCGTCAGACAACATGAGAAAAGTCGGCACATGAGGTCGCTCCGTAAGGGACAGTCGGGAATGTCAATTCGCGGCGCCATAATGGCGAGCGCATGGTATGGTATTCCCCGACGAGGCGGGAGTAAAGCGCGGCGTTTCGCGCTGGTGAGGGCATGCCTTCAGGCATTCTCTGTGTGCCGTTCGCGGCCCAAGACTTTTACGCGCTGCCCTGCAAGACAGTCTCTGAATTCGGCGCCAATCGAGGCGGCGGCCGGAGAGACGTGCCGGCTGTCATTTTGCATTGCCCGTCGTGTGCGACACCGCTACGATTGTCGGCCCAACGCCATGAACTCAAGAGCCGGGTTTGAATCTGAGTATCCTTTTCCGTCGAAGTTCTTCGACATCGACGGGGTGCGCTATCATTATGTCGATGAAGGCCGGGGTGAAACGCTGCTGTGCGTGCATGGCAACCCGACGTGGAGCTTCGCCTGGCGAAACATCATCAAAGATCTCTCGCGCGATTATCGCGTGCTGGCGATCGACCACATCGGCTGCGGTTTTTCGGACAAACCGCAAAACTACGATTACCGGCTGGCACAGCACATCGACAATCTGTCGCGGTTCATTGTCGGGCTCGATCTGAAGCAGATTACACTGCTGGCACACGACTGGGGCGGGGCGATCGGAATGGGCGCCGCTGGAATTCTGCCAGAGCGGTTTGCGCGTCTGGTGCTGTTCAATACGGGGGCATTCCGGTCGCGGCAGATGCCTTGGAGGATCGCCATGAGTCGTTGGCCGTGGCTGGGCCCCATTGGAATCCGGGGATTGAATCTATTCGCCCGGGCCGCTTTGAGAATGGCCGTCTGCAAGCACGAACGCATGACGCCGGCCGTGCGGGCGGGGTTTCTGGCACCGTACGGCAATTGGCACGACCGAGTAGCAATTCTCAAATTCGTCCAGGATATTCCGATGTCGCCTGCGCACCCCAGCTATGACGCGCTGGTCGCAATCGAAGAACGGCTGCCGGTACTTTGTAACACTCCCTTGTTGTTGCTGTGGGGGATGCGCGACTGGTGCTTTACCCCGGCATTTCTGGCCGCGTTTCTGACCTGGTTTCCTCGTGCCGAATCGCTGCGGCTGCCTGACGCCGGTCACTACGTCTTTGAAGATGCGTATGAAGCAATCATCCCGAGATTGCGAGCCTTTCTGACGGCTCATCCCGTCGCAGGCATATAGCGATGTGCGCGCCGAAACCATCAACGGGGCGCGGCTGCACCGTTACTCCGAACCGGCAGGTTTCGCATTGACCCAAAACCGATTGCGTGCTACGAGACGCGACATGGACGTCGATATCGGAATCATCTACACGCACGAGCGGCACTTCATGACGCCGCTGGTGACTTCGCTTGCCCAATCGGCTGGTAGCGTCAAAATGCGGCTCATTCTGGTCGACAATGCCTCGAATGAAGGAGTCGACGAGTGGCGGCAGACATTAGGAACTACCATTGTCGTGCGCAATGACACGCGCTTGGGCTATGCGGCCAATCTCAATCGCATTCTCGAGGCCTCGACAGCCCGCTATGCCTTGCTTTTGAACACCGATATGTATTTCGATCCGGCTCAGCAGTGCATCGAGAAAATGGTGCGGTTCATGGATGCGCATCTCGATTGCGGGGTCAGTGGCTGCCGACTGTATCATCCCGACGGAACGTACGGCTTTCCGGCCCGCCGATTTCAGACCTTCGGAACGATCGCCGCCCGGCGTCTGGGCCTGGCTGGAATTCTGGGGACGACGATCGATTCGTATCTCTACCGCGACCTGCCTGACGAGGCAGTCTTCGACTGCGACTGGCTCTCGGGCTGCTTTTTGATGGTCCGCCGGCGGGCCATAGAAGAAATCGGTCTTCTCGACCTGCAATTCAGGAAGTATTTTGAAGACGTCGACTTCTGCCTGAGAATGGCGCGCGGCGGGTGGCGGGTGATGATGAATGGCCAGACCCTCTGCTATCACCTTGAACAGCGCGCCAGCCGCAATCTGTTTTCGAAAGACGCGTTCGTGCATCTGCAATCGTACGTGCGCTGGCTGGCAAAATGGGGGATCAATCCCAAAGGTCAAATCGCCAATGCCCAACGGCAAAGCCGCGCGGCTTGAATCTTCTGTCGCGCAGTCGCCGGCTTCGATCTGCCTGTCGCGTCAATTTACCTTGCGGCCGGAACCAGAATGAGCGTCAGCGGATTGCCTGCGACGACATGCTTTCTGTCTGGCATTACCGTACATTTCGGTCGGAGGCCGGGCGGGGTTTATCATCGTCTTTTCCTTCGGTCGCCTCGAATTCCTTCAGCCAGTTTTCAAGATCAGAAAGACGCACTTCGTCAGTGGCAGATCCCGCCGGATCAGTCGGCGGCTGATCGCCGAAGACATTCAGCCAGTAGGCACGTTCCTCCTGCTCAAGGCGGCCCTCTGCAGCGGCATGTTCGCGCGACCGCGTGTTTTTCGATTGGCGGGGAGGGGACTTTGAGGTAGTCTGCGGCTCCGATTTTGCGGCCGCGGCCGCTTTTACGGAATTCCGCCGCTGATCTGCGACATTCAATTCGTCGATCGGCACGTCACCAAAGACTTTGAGCCAATAG
>JAYTRB010000571.1:0-5747 GCA_043746425.1 Planctomycetia bacterium | reverse complement strand
AGTGTCCCGGCGCCTGGTCATAAAAAGTTCTACTACGAAGCGACTGCTGGAGTGATTGACCCAGTAACCACTTGATCCAGCAGCCATGAACGCTTCTGTTCAACCGAAGCTGAACAGTGCACCAGGATTCCCGCAAATCCAATGCACGTAGTAGAACCCCAAGTAATACACATGACAAATTTCATCATCATCCGCTCCTCAGGCCACGGCTCGGGCCGTCGAAGGGACTCGCTGTACCGGTCGCGATTCGTTTCCCCGCTGTTTCAACCATTGCACGACGCGTTCCATCTTCATCCCCCGCGAGCCCTTGACCAGCACCACATCTCCTGGTTCGAGCCAGCAGTCGAGGACTGTCAGAAGCGATTCGAATTCGTGACATTCGGCGACTTTGTGCGGCGGCATACCGGCGTGCAAAGCCCCCTGCGAAACGTGGCCCGCGTTGTCTCCGAAGGCCAGCAGGCGATCGATACGGGTCGCCGCGGCAGAAGCCCCCAGTTCGCGGTGGCTCGACTGCGACTCGTCGCCCAGTTCGAGCATGTCGCCGACAATCAGCAGTTTGTGTCCTTGTCCGGGCCAATCGCCAAGACACAGGCATGCGGCCTGCATCGACAGCGGATTGGCGTTGTAGGTGTCGTCGATGATCGTGCAGATCGAGGTGTGCTCAACCGTGCAGCGCCCGGGTTGCCCGACAAAGTGCGCGAAGCCCTCTGCAATGGCTCTGGGTTCCATGCCAATCTCGCGGCCGACGGCGAGCGCACACAAGGCCGCAGAGAGGTAATGACGGGCGTGTACCGGCAGTTCGTATTCGCTCTTGTCGACGACAAATCGCAGCCGGCCCGGCTGAAATTCGACTGCGGTTGCCCGAATCTGATTTCCGGGTTGTTCGCCAACGAAGATGACCGGGCACGCCGCGCGGGCCGCCTGCGCCCGCAGCGCGGCGTCGTCACCCCCGATCACGGCAAAACCGTGACGCGGAAGGGCGTCGAGAAGTTCTCCCTTCGCCTGGTAGATGGCTTCGAGACTTCCGAAGGTTTCCAGATGCGCCTTGCCAATGCGCGTGATGACGCCCACTTCGGGTACGGCGATTGTGCACAGCGAGCGAATGTCGCCCCGGCGCGCCGCCCCCATTTCAATGACGCCGAATTCATCGGGCGCCTCGATTTCGAGCAGGCTCAAGGGAAGACCGATTTCGTTGTTGAAATTTTTCTGGCTTTGCAGGCCCGTGTGCCGCACCGACAGCACGGCATGAATGATTTCACGAGTCGTCGTCTTGCCCACGCTGCCGGTTACGCCAATGACGAGCGTTTCGCGCTGCTGGCGATACCAGCGGGCGAAATCTCCCAGGGCGCGCAACGTGTCGTCGACCAGCACCAGCGGGATGTCGATGTTCACGGCGGGCAGGCGGTTGACGACGCAGGCGATTGCTCCCCGGCGAACGGCCTGTGCGATGTACTGCTGGCCGTCATGATTTGTTCCTCGCAGGGCCCAGAACAAATCTCCGCGCTGCAGCGTCCGCGAATCGACGCTCACGTGGGTGACGACCAGGTCGTCGCCCGTGAGCCCTGCCGATGCGGCGCGGGTCGCAGCCAGAATTTGTGTCAACCGGACCGGTTCCATGTCGATTCAGACGCGAAGAGGATTGCGAAGTGGAAGGTGGGAATGCAGGGTGTTGGCCACAGGAAAGATCGCCGCCAGACATTCGCGGGCGACTTCCCGGTCGTCGAAGTGCAGCCGTTGCTCGCCGATGATCTGTTCTGTTTCATGCCCTTTCCCCGCGATGAGAATGGTGTCAGTCGGCCCGGCATGCTGAATCGCCCAGCGAATGGCCCGTTCGCGATCGATCTCGATATAGGGCTGGCGGCGCGTGCCATTGAATCCGGCGATGATGTCGTTCACGATCGCTTCAGGAGCTTCAGTACGGGGATTGTCGCTGGTCACGACAGGCAGATCGGCCTCGGCGGCGGCCCGCCCGAGCAAGGGGCGCTTCAGTTTATCGCGGTCGCCGCCAGCTCCGAAGACGCAAATAAGCCGCCCCTTTGTCAGGGGCCGCAGCGACGCCAGACAATGGCGCAGGGCGTCTTCTGTATGGGCATAGTCGACAAATACTGGAAAAGGTTGTCCGCAGTCGATCGCTTCGAGCCGGCCGGGAACGGCAGTCAGCGTTTCAATGCCGCGGGCAATCGCATCCAATTGCACACCGAAATGATTGGCGACCGCAGCGGCGGCCAGGCAGTTCGACACGTTGTGCCGGCCAATAAGTCCTGTTTCCACCAGCACGGTTCCCGTCCCGATCGACAGGCGAAACCGGCTGCCGCGCAGCGTAGCCGACACGATTTCAGCCGAAATGTCGGCGGGTTCATCGAGTCCGTAAGTCGTCACCCGTTTGGTCGCGTCGTCGAGGCACGAACGGCTGCCCGCGTCGTCGACATTGATGATTGCCAGGCCGGCGGGCTTCAAATAGTCAAAAATCCGCAGCTTGCTGCGGCGATAGGCGGCGAAATTCTGGTGGTAATCGAAATGGTCCTGCGTGATATTCGAAATCACCGCCGCATCGAGCAGCGTTCCCGACGTACGTCGCTGATCGAGCGCATGACTCGAAAGCTCGAGCGCTGCATGCGTCGTACCCCCCGAGACCATTGCCGCCAGCCGGCGCGCGAGACCGGCCGGTTCGGGGGTCGTCAGGTGAGAAGGCTCGTGGGTCTTTCCGTCGCTGTATTCAATCGTGCCCAGAAGGCCGGTCTGCCTGCCAGCCGCTTGCAGAATCGACCGGATGAGCCAGGTGGTGGTTGTCTTGCCGTTTGTGCCCGTCACGCCCGCCAGTCCCAGGTGGCGCGAGGGGTGCGCCATCACCGCCGAGCAAAGTTCGGCATAGGCCCGGCGTACATCAGAGACAATGCACTGCGGTACAGCGACGTCGGCAAGAGGGCGATCGACCAGCAGGGCCGCCGCACCGCGCTTGAGGGCCTCGTTAATGTGCTGATGGCCATCGGCTTTCGTCCCGCGAATGACGGCGAACAGCGAATTCGGACGGCACTCGCTGCTGCGGTCGGTGACCTCCATGCAGTGAATGTCGCCGCAGCCGACAAAACTCGCCTGCGGAAACAATCGCCGCAGGTTGACCGGCACGGGGACGTGCGGCACCCACTGCAACATCGGGACGGGCTGATCGCTGTTCATGGGGGCCGCACTCGCGGACGATGGTATATGAACGCTGTGACGGGATGCGTCCGTGCTCCGTCACAGCGCGCAGTTCGATTCCCTAGGCACGTACAGAGAGGATCGTCGTCGGCATCCATGCCGAGCGGCGGACGTAGCCGTGAACAAGTGGGAATCGAGGCGTGACTGGTATGAAGATTGGGATTGGCTCTTTTGAATTGGTCGTTGAAAGCGGGGGCATTCTCACTAATTTCGAAAACTGGTCAATCGCACTTTTGACTTTTTTGCAGCAGATTTGTAAGCGTTACACGAACGGAAGTTTGCATGAACTATTTTGCTCACGGCGTGCGCTTTCTCGACCGTCCCTATTATGTGGCGGGAACGGCGCTTCCCGACTGGCTGTCGGTGGTCGATCGCCGCGTGCGGCTGCGATCGAGAAACGTGCTGCCCTTCGTCAGCGATGCGGGCACGCTCGGGGCCGAGCTGGCCGCCGGCGTGATGCAGCATCTCGAAGACGACGCCTGGTTTCACAAGACCGCCGCGTTTGCCATAACGAGCGCCGAACTTACGGTTCTGTTTTGTGAGACGCTGCCTGCCGACCACGGGCACCGGCCCGCGTTTCTGGGGCACATCCTGACGGAAATGTTGTTGGATGCCGTACTCATCGAGCGCCGTCCCGATCTGCTTGACGGCTATTATTCGGCACTTTCGAAACTTGACCCGCGGGTGGTCGAAGACGCGGTCAATCAGATGGTTCCGCGCGGCACCGACCGGTTGACGGTGCTGATTCCGCTGTTTGTGCAGGAGCGGTTCCTCGATGACTACTGCGACACGAATCGTTTGCTGGTACGGTTGAATCAAATCATGCGACGCGTCAAACTGAGTCTGCTTCCGGAAGATTTCGAGCGTGTATTGAGCCGGTCGCGGAGCATCGTAGAACAACGTGCCGGCGCGCTGTTGCCCGGCTTTAATATTCCACCCAGGCTTTGAACTCAAATTCCCGCCATCTCTGACAGGCGACAATCTTCAGTTTCGAAAAGAGAACCTCGCTCGGCAGGAGTCGCGCACTCCGGTCGGCTTCTGGCCCACGAATCGCATAAGGACGACCATGAAATACGGCTTGAACATGTTGCTGTGGACGACAGACGTCAATGAGACGCATTATTCGTTGCTGGAGACGATTAAAGGGTGGGGCTACGACGGCGTCGAGTTGCCGATCTTTGAATTCGACGTTGCCAAATTCAAAGCTCTGGGGGAGCGGCTCGATTCGCTGGGACTTGAGCGTACTGCGGTCACCGTTTCGACCCCCGAGGCGAATCCCATTTCTGATTCGCCAGCGGTGCGGCAGGCGGCAATCGACCGCTTGAAGACGGTCATTGAAGTCTGTCATGCTGCCGGCGTACAGAAACTGTGTGGGCCGATCCACTCGGCGCTCGGGCAATTCAGCGGCAGCGGGCCCACCCCCGACGAGTGGAAGTGGGGCAAGCAAACGCTTTCGGCCGTGGCCGATTTCGCCGCCACGGCGGGGGTCACACTGGTCGTTGAATATCTGAATCGCTTTGAATGCTACTTTCTGAATTCAGCCGCCGACACGGCCCGGTTTGTCAAAGAGATTAACCACCCCGCGGTGCGCATGATGTACGACACTTTTCATGCGAACATCGAAGAAAAGAATGTAGCGGCGGCAATAAAAGTATGTGCGCCGGTGATGGTGCATGTGCATATTTCGGCGAACGACCGCTCGACGCCGGGCGAAGGACAAGTCGACTGGGATTCGACGTTCAAAACGTTGAAGGATGTGGCCTACGACGGTTGGCTGGTTGTGGAAGCGTTCGGCCTCGCGCTTCCGGCGCTCGCGGCAGCCACAAAAATCTGGCGGCGGATGTATCCGTCAGAAGAATATCTCGCCACCCGCGCCCTGCGGTTCATGAAATCCCGCTGGGAAGGCTGAGGTTTGCCCCGCATTTTCGACGTCGGCAGGCCTCTGTTATTGACCTGTGTCACGATTCCAATCGAAGTCACCGAAAGTTAATTCCTGCTCACGACCGTGATGCCCATGGCTGAACAATATCGCGTCCGCGTGACGAAAGACCACTTGGTCTTCAGTGCCGCACATTTCATCACCTTCAACGGAAACGTCTGCGAACGTCTGCACGGACATAACTGGCGCGTCGCGGCGGAAGCCATCGGCGGGCTCGATGAGAATTTCTATGTGATCGACTTCATCGCTCTGCGCGATGCACTACAGAAGATCGTGAGCGAGCTCGACCACCGGATGCTTGTGCCGACGGAGCATGGTTCGATCAGCGTGTGGACCAGCGACCGTGAAATCGAATTGACATTTGAAAATCGCCGGTGGGTTTTTCCGCGAGAAGATTGCGTGTTGCTTCCCATAGAGAACACGACCGCCGAGCGGTTGGCATGGTGGATCGGCAGACGATTGCAAGAAGATCTTTCGCCTGCGGCGCTGCGGCACGTGACGTCGCTGGCCGTCGAAGTCGAAGAGAACTTCGGACAATGGGGAACCTGTCAGATCCTTATTGAATCCAAGGCCGGATCGGAATAGCCCCTGGGCGCAAGAACCCGAACAT
>JAYTRB010000570.1:0-3456 GCA_043746425.1 Planctomycetia bacterium | reverse complement strand
TTCAGGCCGCGATGAACGGTTGCAATTCTATCGACAATTCAAGGCCTGTGTCTGGGGGGCATGATGGCCGCAAGCCGTTTTCCCATCAATGCTTTGCGGTAAATCCTGGCCAGCGCGTGACGCCTTTGATTTTGGATTGTCCCGCGTTGTGACCGCTGCGACTTGTCGTCAGTTCTTTTCGAGAATCCAAACATTACGAAAATGAACCGGATTGCCGTGGTCTTGCACGAAGATCGGGCCGGGCTTCGATTCGTCATTGAGGCCCCCGCCGCCGTTGATTTTTGGAATTTCGTACTTGTCGTGAACGATAACCCCGTTCAGGCGCACGGTGGCAATGGCCGGGGCCGTTTTCTTGCCTTCGGCGTCAAATTTTGCCATCGTAAAATCGACGTCGTAAGTCTGCCAGGCGAGGGGAGGCAGACACGTATTGAGGGCCGGCTTGGAGAACGAGTAGTAACCGCCGCATTCGTTGTTTTCACCAACCAGCCCGAACGAATCGAGGATCTGGAATTCATACTGGTCGTTCAGATACAGACCACTGTTGCCGCGCCCCTGTCCGCGGGCGTAGGGCATGAAGGGCGTGCGGAATTCTATGTGCAGGGTGTAATTTTTGAACGCCCGTTTGGTGCGGGTACCGACCCCCAGCAGCTGCTCCTCCTGAATTCTTCCATTCGCCCATTCGTCGGCGTTCTTCCCGTCGAACAGAATGATGGCGCCGGCAGGAGGCTTGGCTCCTATTGTCGGCGATTGCCGCTCGACACGTTTCAGTTTCAGTTCGGCTCCATCGAGCGAACCGGTGAACGAGCCATTTTTAATGATGCCGGCGAATTTTTCGCCGGCGAGAGTCGTGACGCCGTCAGTGGTTTCGCACTTGAGCGGAAGGCGGGCCTTGTCGCCGCCGGCGCCGGGGAGGCCTTTGTGGTACAGAACCGCGTCGAATTTGCCATCGCCCAGTGCAATGACCTGAATGCCAACGACGGTGTCGGCGCCGACCTTTCCTTCGTATTCTCCTTGAACGAGAAAATCGGGACCGGCCTTTTTCGGATCGGTAAAAGTGCGTTCCTGGGGTTCGTCGGTGCGAGCGACGCCAGAGAAGTGTGTCAGGCCAAGGGCCAGAACAAGCAGAGCTGCGCGGCGCAACATGAGAAGCGTCTCCGGGAAGGCAGAATGCGGATTCCGAATCTGAAATTCGGAATGAGCTTACCCGGTTTGACTGCCGCAGGCTACTGAAGCGCAAGCTGCGTTTCGAGGCCCATTTCCATTTCGTATCCGTCAAGCAGACTCTGAATGCGGCCCGCTTCGAGCATTCCCAGGCGCGCGAGCACTACCGCCAGCTCACGCGGGTTTTCGTGCTGCAGGGCGAGCAGGCCGGCGAGCTGATGCACGCCGAGAAACCCCAGCTTCACCGCCGCCTCGCCGAAGCGCGCGCCCGTCTGCGCCTGACTCGTACGAATCGCCGCGATTTGCTCGTCGACGAGCAAGGCGAATTGACACGCCAAGGCCCCCAGACGAATGTGTTCGGTCGGGCACTGCAAGAGGGCCCGCGAGACGCTGGTCAAATCGAGGGCCTGCTTCCTGACGAGCCAGCGACTGAAGCGGCGCTGTAACACGTCGGCGACGAGTTGACGATTGAACTCGCTCATATAATTTCGGAAGCAAACCCGATTGCGCCCCGTCTGCTTGGCACTGTACATGAGTTCGTCAGCCGCTTTGACGAGTTTAAGGCCATCCGACTGACCTGAGCGTTCGGGTATCGTCAGCGCGGCTCCCACGCTCACTGTCACCTGAACAGGCTGATTCTGGCACATAAACAGAGTCGACTCGACCCCGGCTCGAATCCGATCGGCCGTTTTCTCGAGCCCGCGTTCGGTCGGCTGCGCAATCAGGGCAACAAACTCTTCGCCACCATAGCGCGCCAGCACGTCGCCGGCGCGAACGGTTTCGGAGGCCACGGCCGCGATGCGCTTGAGAACTTCATCGCCGAAGGCATGTCCGTAGCTGTCGTTGATCGACTTGAAGCGGTCGGCGTCGAAGAAGATAACTCCCAACGGAAGCGCATGGCGTGCGCAGCGCTGAATTTCGCGGGTCAGAGTTTCGTCGAAGAAATGGCGGTTGTACAAGCGCGTCAGCGGATCGCGGAGCGCCTGCTCTTTGAGCTGTTCGTGTTTGACCTCAAGTTGCCGCACCTCACGTTCGGCCGCGACTTGCCGGGCCTGGGCGTACGTCGATTCGGCTTGCGCCGATATCGTCAGCAGAGCCAGTTGCTCATTGGCTTGCGCCAGCAGCTCTGACGGCGTGTCGAGATCTTGCGCATTGATTGAGAACATGACCGCGATTTCATCGATGTGCTGCCGCAATTCGCCGAGAAACACGTGCAGGCCGGGTGTCGAGAGCTTCAGGAACTCTTCGGCCAGCCTCTGCAAGCGTTCGAGCGCCTGCCCCTTGGCGGCGGTGCAGAAATAGTCTCCGAAGGCCGCGGCAATGACCGCGGCGGCCAACAGCGGATCGTGTGCAGAACCGGGTACGAACGCCTGCAGGTTTTCGTGGTGGCAGCGAACGGCATCGCACAGCGCCACGGGAAAATTCCAGCGTTTCATCAACTCTACACCCACATCGATGTGGTTGAGTCCCAGCAATTCGGTTTCGAGTTCGTGCAGCGGACGCTGCATCGTTGCGGCCGCCTCGACGACGGCCTGATATTCCTCTGGAATCGTTTTGAGCATTGCCAGGCGGCCCACGTCGAGCAGCAGCCCGGCCAGAAACAGATCCTCAGCGGTTCCCGCCGCCTGTCGACCGGCGATCATTTTGGCGGCTGTGGCCTGCACGGCCGATTGCAGCCAGAACGCCGAGTAGGCGTCGCCCAGCGCGCCTTGCGTCCGCGAGCCTTCGACAAGCGAGAAGCCCAGCGCCAGCGCGGTGACAGCGGTCGTCCCCAGAATCGTCACCGCTTTTTCGATCGACGTAATATTCGACGACTGTCCAAAGAAACTGGAATTCGCAGCTTTCAGCAACCGTACGACAATCGCCGGGTCCGGTTTTATGGCCGCGGCGATCTCGCCGATACTGGAGTCGGGCGTTCGCGACAGTTCAATTAGCCGCAGAGCCACCGAAGGCAGCGTCGGCAGATTGGTCGAAGACCAGATTTTTTGTGCGTCGATCATATAGCCAATATAGGTCATGATTCGCCAATGGCACGGTCAGGCCTGAAAACTGTGGAAGAATTTCAACGCGATCAGACTTTCATGTCCATTTCGCTACGCCCGGCATTCCCGCGCCAACGCCTGCAATCGGCTCCACCGGGCGCAATCTGGGCCTGGCAAATGTCAACCTGTGGCTTCATGCTGCGTAAAGGACTTGCCGCAAAGCATTGATGGGAAAACG
Organism: Planctomycetia bacterium; assembly: GCA_043746425.1. Lineage (GTDB taxonomy): Bacteria > Planctomycetota > Planctomycetia > Planctomycetales > Planctomycetaceae > JACQFH01. The sequence continues at coordinate 75 of JAYTRB010000570.1, read as the reverse complement.
GCTTGCGGCCATCATGCCCCCCAGACACAGGCCTTGAATTGTCGATAGAATTGCAACCGTTCATCGCGGCCTGAA
>JAYTRB010000569.1:0-4102 GCA_043746425.1 Planctomycetia bacterium | reverse complement strand
AGGGTAACATCCTGATGAATATGGGCCAGCCGCGAGCCAATGCCACCCACTGTCCATTGCAAAGCCGCGTCGCGCGAGACGATACCTGCCTGGTGCCCCAGATGCCAGACGTGGTGGTTCCAATTCTGGAGCTGAACGTAACGCAGGTTCGCCCCTGCGCCCACGAGAAGTTCGACCGCGCCGACATGCAGCCCGGCGTTGTCGGGGCCCGCAGAACTTGTCTCCTCGAGCAGGGTTGCTGACGCACCGTCTTCGAGAATGACCAGTGTGTGGCTGAAGTCGGCCGCGCCGGCCGCCGCCAGCCCGATCAGGCTGTACAGAGGAACCGTCAATTCAACATTGCGCGGAACATACAATACGGTTCCGCCGGTGCAGAACGCCGCGTGCCAGGCCGAAATGCGGTCGGCATCGGGGCGCACGCCCCGCGACATCAAGTGCGGTTCGAGAACGTCGCGGTGGCTCATCAGCATTTCCGAGAGCGAGCCGAACAAGACTCCCTGACGAGCCAGCTTGTCGTCGAGCCGCGAGGCGACGCAATGTCCGTCGATGTGCGAAACAGCACCCCCAAACTCGGCTTTGTTTTCGAGCAGCGTTTCAAGCCGCGCCGCGGCTGCTGTCGAACTGATGCCAAACCGACCCGGCTGAAAAGCGCGCAGATCGATGCGTTTAAATTCTTCAGGATTAAGCGGCTGAGCCAGCTTCTCTTCGTAGATCGAAAAAGCGGTGCGGCGGCGCTCGACCAGCCACTGGGGCTCATTGCGAACCGACAAAAACGCTTCAAACTCGGCGCGGCCGAAACCAGACGAAGTGCGAACCGGAGAAACGGACGCAGACAGTGTCGATGACATTGTTACTCAGCATTGAAAAAGAAATTCAATTTGTGCCGCAGACGATCAGCCTACCGAACCTTCCATCTGCAGTTGAATGAGCTTGTTCATTTCGACGGCATATTCCATCGGCAGCTCCTTCACGAGGGGCTCGATGAAACCGGTGACAATCATCGACGCGGCTTCGGCTTCAGAAAGCCCGCGACTCATCAGATAAAAGAGCTGTTCTTCACTAATCTTCGACACGCTGGCTTCGTGCTCGATTGTGACGTCGTCTTCGTTGATCTCGATGTACGGATACGTATCGCTGCGGCTGGCACTGTCGAGAATGAGCGCGTCGCAAACCACGTTCGATTTACAGTGTTTAGCGCCGTTGACGACCTTGGCCAGGCCCCGATAGCTGGCACGCCCGCCACCTTTCGAAATACTCTTCGAAATAATGCGGCTGTACGTATGGGGTGCACAATGCACCATCTTGGCGCCGGCGTCCTGATGCTGTCCCTGGCCGGCAAAAGCAATCGAAAGCGTTTCGCCACGGGCACCGGGCTCCATCAGATAGATGGCCGGGTATTTCATGGTCAGTTTCGATCCCAGGTTTCCGTCGACCCATTCCATCAGCGAATCGCCGTAGGCCATGGCCCGCTTGGTCACGAGATTGTAGACGTTGTTCGACCAGTTCTGGATCGTCGTATAGCGGCAACGGGCGTTGCGCTTGACGATGATTTCGACGACAGCCGAGTGCAAACTTTCAGAACTGTACGTCGGGGCTGTGCAGCCCTCGACATAATGCACTGACGCGCCTTCATCGACGATGATCAGTGTGCGTTCGAACTGCCCCATGTTTTCAGAGTTAATGCGGAAGTAGGCCTGCAAGGGAAACTCAATCTTCACCCCCTTGGGGACGTAAATGAACGACCCGCCCGACCACACGGCCGAGTTGAGGGCGGCAAATTTGTTGTCGCTCGAGGGAATGACCGTCCCGAAATATTCACGGAAAAGCTCGGGGTAATCTCGCAGAGCCGAGTCAGTATCGGTGAAGATGACCCCTTGCTTTGCCAGGTCTTCCTGCAGGCTGCCGTACACCACTTCTGATTCGTATTGCGCTTTGACGCCGGCCAGATACTTCTTTTCAGCTTCAGGAATTCCCAATCGGTCGTACGTCCGGCGAATATCTTCAGGAACGTCGTCCCAGCTCTTTTCCTGATTGGCAGACGCCCGAACGTAATAATGAATGTCCTGGAAATTGAGATCGTTCAAATTCCCCCCCCATTGCGGGAGGGGCTTCTTGAAGAACGTTTCGAGGGCGTTCAGGCGGAACTCACGCATCCAGTCGGGCTCATTCTTGATTCCCGAAATCTGGCTGACAATATCGCGATCGACTCCCTTACGGGCGGTGAACACGTATTTGTCGACCGGGTCGTGAAACCCGAATTGGTATTCTCCAACGCCGACTTCTTCTGCAATCGGTGATTTCAAATCAGTCGCCATGGTTCCTCGCTCCTTTACCGGAATCGTAAGGGCCGTTGCCAGCCCCCCGCCCGGGTAATCGCTGATCCGGGTATTCGCTAATCTTCGGAGAATGCTCCGAGGATTCTTTCCCGGGCATTCGCCGGGAAAATTCGTTGATGGCTGTGGAAATTATGCTTTCGCCGCGATGACTTCCTCGGGTTTTTTCGCGGCCGTCGCTTCCTGTTCTTCGGCAGCCGCGTCGGGGTGCCGGGCGCGAACGCCTGCATATCCCTGATCGTGAAGTTCGTGAGCCAGGCGGGCGTCGCCATTCTCGACGATGCGACCGGCCAGCATGACGTGCGTCTGCTGAGGCTTGTTGATCTCGAGCAACCGTTCGTGATGCGTAATGATGATGATTGCCATGTCGGGCCCCGACAGCCGCGAAATGGCTTCGCTGACGAAACGCACGGCGTCGCTGTCGAGACCACTGTCTGTTTCGTCGAGAATGGCGAATTTCGGACGCAGCATGGCCAGTTGCAGAATTTCCATACGCTTCTTCTCGCCCCCCGAGAAGCCATCGTTCAAATACCGCCGGGCAAATTCCTGTTCGATATCGAGTTCCTCCATCCGCGAGCGCAGCTCTTTGCGGAAATCTCGCATCGGAATCAAACCCTCACCTTCTTTGCGGCCGGGGTTGCGAATATTCGACACGGCATGCCGCAAAAAGTCGGCTACTTTCACCCCCGGAATTGTCACCGGGTACTGGAAGGCGAGAAACAAGCCGGCCCGCGCCCGCGCGTCTGGTTCAAACTCCGCAATGTTCAGGCCGTCGATGGAGACACTCCCGTCGACGATCTCGTATTTCGGATGCCCCATCAGGGCATAGGCAAGTGTACTCTTGCCCGAACCATTCGGGCCCATCAACGCGTGAATCTCGCCCTGCTTCACTTCGAGGTTGACCCCTTTCAGGATCAGTTTCTCATCGACCGCCACGCACAGATTGTCAATTTTCAGAACACTGGTCATATCACGCACGTTTCAAATTTCAGGGAACTCAACGGTTACAGGAACCTCAATCTCAAGAAAATCAATTCCAACAGACTCGAACCCCATGTCGACCTCTGTTCGACACTTTGCATCAGACGTCTGCTCGTTATACGTCAGCCATTTCAGGAATCGTCGCATAGCCGCTGTGATGCGGAATGGGGAGTACATCGTCGATTTTGATTCCCTGCTGCGCGGTGCCTGCGCTTCCCGCGACCTTCGTGTACTTACGGGCTTTAATCTTGTCCTGGATGCGCATCAACCCTTCAAGCAGGGCTTCGGGCCGCGGCGGACAACCCGGCACGTACACGTCAACGGGCACCACCAGATCGACCCCCTTCACGACATGATAACCCCATTTGAAGTAGGGACCGCCCCCCACCGTGCAGGCTCCCATGGCAATGACATACTTAGGATCGGGCATTTGTTCGTACAACCGCCGCACGCGACTGGCCATCTTAAACGTCACCGTCCCGGCGACAATCATCAGATCGGCCTGTCGAGGCGTGGCGCGAAATGCGCCGGCGCCGAAGCGGTCGAGATCGAAGCGACTGGCTCCGGCTGCCATCATCTCAATCGCGCAGCAGGCCAGACCAAACGTCATCGGCCAGATGCTCGCCTGCCGCGCCCAGTTCATGGACTGCTCCAGGGTCGTTGTAATCACGTTTTCTTCGAACCGCCCTTCAAGCCATGTCATAGTGTTCTCTCTGTTGTCTGATGCCCGTGTCTAACGTCAGTCATTAACAATTCATCTGAATCATGACCGGCCAATTCAATTAACC
>JAYTRB010000568.1:0-6732 GCA_043746425.1 Planctomycetia bacterium | reverse complement strand
CATTCGGGTCGGGATTGCGACGAAACGATACGTCTGGTAAATAGCCCGGCGTGCCCTGTCCTGCCGTTTCCTGCGGGGGGATTCTGTATTTCGAGAAGCTGGCAGAAAGTCGTCTCGAATGGCACACTCTACGAGATCATTTCCACGAGAGCCGGAACGTCCATGTCTCAGAATCGCAAGTCGCTGATTCCGCGTCCGTTTGACCCATCGTTCATTCTGGGGACGCTGGGGACGGTGGCCTTTTATTATGTCATCTACCAGCCGTCGATGCATGGGACAATTCTGCATCGCTACACGACAGAACATGCGGTTGAGCATGTCATCGTCGCCCTGTTCATCTGGGGCATCTTTGACATTCTCGTAAAGTTTCTATCGTTTCCTCGCGAGATTCTGGCTTTGCGCCATGAATGGCTTCCCCCGCGCCAGGGTCGCGAAAGTGTCGGCAGTGCTGCTGCACTGCTCGACCTGGTCAAAGGCAAGGCTGGGTGGCTGCGGGAATCGAAAGTCGGCAAGCGGCTCGCCCGAGCGCTGGAATTCGTCTCTGAGAAGGGATCAGCCGATGAATACCGCGAACACCTTGTGTACCTTTCGGAGCTCGATGACGACGACACCCACTCTAATTACACGCTCATGCGGTTTGTCATCGGCGTGACGCCGGTGCTCGGGTTTCTAGGAACAGTGATCCATTTCGGAACCGCGCTCAGCGGCTTCACGGCGGAAGAGGTCGTCGAGAAACTGCCCAGCATCATCAGCGAGATGGGGGCAGCGTTCAACACGACCGCGGTGGCCTTGACGGCCGCCATGACAATGATGTTCGCCCTGTTCATCTGCGAGCGCAAAGAGAGCAGTATCGTCCATTCGATCGACCGTTTCGTCGAACGCGAACTGCTCAATCGCTTTGAAGCCAAAGATCCGAATATCCTTCCTTTTCTGTCGGCTGTGCAGTCGGCCAATGAATCGTCGTTGCAGGCCATTGAAACGACGTTGCAGCGACAAATCGCCGTCTGGACTCAGACCCTCGACGTGCTCTTTCAACGGTTCGACGAGCGGCAGCAGCACGAGGCGCACGGCTGGGAGTCGGCGCTTGACGTTCTGCAGCGCCGTCAGGAAACATTTGATTCAGGCCGCGAAGAGCGGCTGCGACAGGTTCTCTCGCAGGTCGACGTGCGGCAAGACAAGCACATGTCGCAGATCCAGTCGCTGCTCGAACGCACCGTCTCAATCAAGGACGATTTCGCCGGCCTGGCGAAAGTTTTGCGTGAGCTCGCCAGCGACGAGGGAAAGCTGGTCGAGCTGCAAGGGCATTTGGCCGACAATCTGCGCGTCCTGCGCGAAACACAGCAGATCGAAGACGCGCTACACGGACTGACGGGCGCCATTCACTTGCTGACAGCCCGACATCGCCAGCCAGGATTGCACGATTCGGCCGCTGCATGACGCACAAACGACGAGCGTCAATGCGATTTGTCCCAACTGATGCCCGTGAATTTCAGGTTCGATGCCGGCCCGCGAGACAAGGTCGTTCATGGCCGATCGTTGCGCTCGGTTGCTAAGACCCCGGCCGCAATGCACGACAGCCGCAGTACACCACATCGTGGCGGCGGTTTTCATTCCACTGACGTTGAAGCCTTCGCGCAGAATTACTTCCGCTGCCAGAAATCGAATGCCGCTGTACTTGAATCAGTCGATGACGGCCGTGACGGCTCCAGCAGTCTGTCGGGTTCCACCCCAGTCGGGCGGTAACGAGGTTGTGGAAAACCATCTACGAAAGGCGAAAGTCGCGTCCCGGTTGACACAACGAATCGTCAGCCCGAACTCCCTTTTGCTGACGACTGCTGATCAATGCCAAAGCCGAGCTGCCCACGTTTTATCTAAATCAATGTCAGTTTGCCGTCCAGAACGAGAATTGCGAAACATCTCGGACTTCACCGATTATGCAGCGGGCGTAGGGGAAGCGAAAGAGCCATCGCGAAACGGAAAAATGGCAGGCGATTTACAAACGCGCGGTACGCCCCGGCGGTAGTCTGCGGCTTATCAAGTCGCATCAGGCTGCCCGCGAAAGGCAGAGGCCAGTTTAGAATCGACTGCCATCGAAATGGAACCGCATCGCCGTGATCCTTGGTTTCTGTTCATGCGTTCTGGTACGTTGTGAGGCATTCGTCGCCAACTCCATTTCGTCATAACTGTTGAATTGCGGAGGTGAATCCAACCGTGCCTTCCGTTCCCCCTGAAGTTCACGCGTTGCAGCCTGGCCAAAGTCCGGAGACCGGCGATCCCGTGACCAGTTCGCTGAGCCAGTCGCCCACAGGTCGAAAGTTCCCCTGCCCTGGCTGCGGCGCCAAACTCGACTTTGATCCTTCTCAACGGGCACTCAAATGCCCGTACTGCGGGTATGCCGAGAAAATTGACCCGGCCGCCGAGGAGGTCCGCGAGAGGAACTGGGACGAATACTGGGAGAATGCCAACAGCCGCGGCGAAACGATCAGTGGCCGATCGTCGGAGGTGCAGTGCAAGGCCTGCGCGGCCATCGTTCTGCTTGAGGACAAGGTGGCGACCGACCGTTGCCCGTATTGCGGCAACGATCTTGAGAACAAGCCAACATCTGCCCGGGGTATGATCGTGCCCGAGGGACTGCTTCCCTTCAAGGTCGATCAGAAGCACGCGATCGCCGCCTTCAACCGCTGGATCGAAGCGCGCTGGTTTGCCCCCAGCGACCTCAAACAACTCGCCAACCTGGGTCGGATGGCGGGCATTTATGTTCCCTTCTGGACGTACGATTCAATGACGTACACGCACTACACCGGCCAGCGTGGGGACAATTACCAGGAGACTGAAATGTATACCGAGCCCGAAACCTACACCACCCCTGACGGTAATGGAAATCAAGTGACGCAGACTCGGATGGTTACGAAAACCCGCGTTGTCACGAAAATCCGCTGGTACCCGGTATCAGGAAACGTCGAACATTTCTTCGACGACGTACTGGTCTGTGCATCAAAGAGCATTCCCGCCGATTTGATCAATCAGCTGACTCCCTGGGATCTGCCAAACGTCGAGCCGTTCAATTCGGAATTCCTCGCCGGTTTTCAGACCGAACGCTATACGGTCGATCTGAAAGAGGGTTTCGACCAGGCCCGCGGCATCATGGACGGAACGATTCGAACCTGCTGCTGCCAGGCCATCGGCGGCGATCACCAGCAGCTTTTCTCTGTTCAGACACAGTACACGGCGATCACCTTCAAGCACATTTTGCAGCCGATCTGGCTGGCGCCGTATCACTACCGCGACAATTTGTACCGAATTGTCGTCAACGCCCGCACGGGCGAAGTGGTCGGGACGCGGCCGTACAGTTACTGGAAGCCGGTACTGCTTGTTCTCGGAATTCTGGCAGCCATCGGCGCCATTGCCGGTATCATGGCTCTCGCCGGAGCATTTTCGCATTGAGTTTGGCTACCCGATGAAAATCGCCGCATCCTTCCGCACCATAATGGCAGTCGTACTGACGGCAGTTCTTGTGGCGATTACCGCCATGCTCGCAGTTCCCACGTTCCGGGTGGCGTTCAACCTCAGGCTGACCGAATTTCTCGAGAAAGTCCGCGAATGCGACACGTGGGGGCCTGTGATCGTAGGAGCAGCGTTTCTACCGGCGTGTGTGCTGTTTCTGCCGGGCTCACCGCTGACGTTGTTTGGCGGATTCGCATTCGGGGGAACGTTTCGTGGACTGGCTGCCGTTACCGTGTGTGTCTCTGTCGGTAGCACACTGGGCGCTGCGGCCGCCTTCAAGATCGGCCAGACAGCAGCCCGACAATGGATTGAGAGTCGAGTGATCGGCAATCCCCGTTTTCAGGCGATCGATGCAGCCGTCGAAAAAGAAGGATTCAAAATTGTATTGCTCACCCGCCTCTCGCCCGTATTTCCATTCAATCTGCTCAACTATGCGTTCGGATTGACGCGCGTCTCGTTTGGCGATTATGTGCTGGCGTCATGGATCGGAATGCTCCCCGGCACAATTTTGTATGTCTATCTGGGTTCGACCATCGGGGCATTGGCCGACGTCGTCGCCGGTAAGGTCGACCGATCGCCCGCGCAGCAAGTAATGTTTTATGCCGGGCTGGCGGCAACCGTCGGTGTCAGTATCGTCGTCACCCGTATCGCAAAGCGATCGCTTGCCGCGGCGATGCCGGTCAAAAACCGGCGTCATGAAAGCGAACGGAACAACGACGGTGAACCTATGGAACCGGGAATTGAAAGGCAGAACGATTAAGCGGTTGAAAAAAATGCGACAAATGTTTGCGAACATCGATCTGCGCGGCGACGCTGAATTTGTTTGCCTCGATCTATGATCGGCAGGCGCTTTGCCTTATCTTCAAGTGCCGGCTTTGGCAACGATTGTTCTTGATGGTTTTCCACCCGGCAACCGTCCCGTTGAAAAATGAAACGGTTGAAATACGGAACGGATCAATAAACGGAGTGGTCGCATCGCGGCAATATGTATTACTCATGAGTTGTCGCCCATCGCTCGGAGTCAGTCCTCTTTTTCAACAGGCAGCTGCGCTATGCTGATCATCACGCCTGCCATACAGATCCCCGATTCTGAATTCGAATTTACCTTTGCTCGCAGTTCCGGGCCGGGAGGTCAGAATGTCAACAAGGTCAATTCAAAGGCCATCTTGCGCTGGTCGCCGACGATGAGCCCCAATCTTCCCGAAGCGGTGCGGGCCCGGTTTCTGGCGCGATATGCCTCACGGCTGACGACCCTGGGCGAGTTGATCCTCACCTGCCAGCGCTCCCGCGATCAGAACCGCAATATCGAAGATTGTCTCGAAAGACTGAAGGAAATGCTGCTCGCAGTAACTCGCAAGCCCGTTCCGCGGCGTCCGACAAAGCCGACTCGCGGTTCTCACAAACGTCGTCTGGAAGCCAAGCGGGTCCATTCCAGCAAGAAGCGAAACCGCCGTGGTCCGTCAAAGAGCGAAGAATAATGCAGGAAAGAATTAAAATGCCGCATCCAAAACCGCTGGCAGGAAAAAGCCTGCTGATGTTCGTCGAAGATGTTTACGAAGACCTCGAGCTTTGGTATCCGAAACTGCGAATGATCGAGGCGGGGGCAAATGTCGTCGTCGCGGGGCCTGCCGCGAAATTCAAGTTCTCCGGCAAGCATGGCTATCCCTGTACGTCCGACGCTGCGATTGCCGATATGAACGCCGCGGATTTTCAGGGCGTTATCATTCCCGGTGGCTTTTCTCCCGACAAACTCCGCCGTGATCCCCAAGTCTTGGAGCTTGTCGCTCGAATGGCCAGAGCGGGCAACCTCGTCGCAGCGATCTGCCACGGTGGCTGGATTCCAATTTCCGCAGGCGTTTACAAAGGAGTGAAGGTCACGGGATCGCCCGGAATCAAGGATGATCTGGTCAACGCCGGCGCCATCTGGAGCGATGCCGCTGTCGTTATCGATCGGCACTTTGTCTCCAGTCGGAAGCCTGATGACTTGCCTGAATTCTGTGAGGGGATTTTGGAAGTGTTGGGGCGGTGAATTCCGGCTCGGGTTTCGGTCGCAACCAAATCAAATCGAGCCGCAGATTTCACAAATCGATGCAGCCTGGCAAGAACGCGGTGATGGCCTATTCGCGTGTTTCCGCAAACTGGTTCAAGTTTCAGCAATATTCCGGTCGAATGGAGAAGACAAGTTGTATGAGATTCTCAGCCGGGACGAGCCTTCGGATACGCACCGTGCCAGATCGCGCAGGGGATCGTTTCGCCACCCCAAAAACGCTGCATGCCAACCAACGCAACTGCTTCCATTACGACCGCTTTCGCAGCCCGCAAGGCGCCGATAAAAGGCGCTTCTCACACGCGCGATGGCACTCCTGCTCCGGCCTTTGGATTCCTCCTCTTTGGGGGTGCCCTGGCAGGAGCGCAGGTTAGCCACATCCGGCTGGCGAATGAGCTTGCCCGGCGGGGGTATCGGGTGCATGTCTGGTGGACGATGGACCGGCCCCACCAATCGCCTCTGGATCCTGCGATTTCAGAGAGCTGGTTGTTCAGTGCGGGTCGCTTCAGCGGCTTGTTTTCCAATGCAGCCTTGGACGATCTGATCGGCCGTTGCGTCTGCCGAATGACTCCCGATGCCATGCGCCATCGCTTGTTGCAACAGAACCCCGCTTTCTTCAATTGGATTCTTCGCGGCCTCATTCGGGGTGTGTGCCTGGGTGTTGGTGACGACCGTGCTCTGATTCGGCGATTCGCTGCAGAGGTGACGCAGCGGGGCGTGACGCACATATTGCCCACACTCGAATGTCTGGCTCCGTTTGTTGCCGCTGTACGCCCCCATGTGCCGTACAGACTACGATACCTGGTGACGTTTCAGGGTTATGAACTGATGGCGACATTTGCCAGACAGATTGGTCAGGAATCGGTGTTTTACCAACGGCTCGTCGAAGCTGTTGATGAATCGGATTGCCGTGCGATTACGGTGAGCGCGGCGTACGGCGACCGGATCAGATCTGAGGTCGGGTTGTCGGCGCAGGCCCTGGTCATCATCCCTCCTGGCGTACCCACCGCAGATCGGCTCTCTGGTGACACGGCCCTGGAACTGGTCCAAAAGGCCTTTCCGGATTTCCGTCCGGAAGCCCCTCTGATCAGTTTCGTCGGCCGTCGCGACGCTGAGAAGGGGCTCGACTTGTTGCTCTATGCCGCTCGAATCCTCAAGGCGCGGGGCATTGATCTGCAATT
>JAYTRB010000567.1:0-2371 GCA_043746425.1 Planctomycetia bacterium | reverse complement strand
CTTGTTTCTAACGGCGTAGACTGTGAGTTCCAAGTGGCGGTTATTACCAGAAAATGTGGTAAAACTCGCGAGTTTCGGCAAACCTGCAGCCGCCGATGCCCGATTCACTGAGATGACTGCCTCACGTTCGAATCAGCGGGCGAAACATTTTTGGAAAGAGTGCCAGGGATGGGGGCTCGGTTCGCAGGGTCACACCGGCTGGGGGATCGCCGCCGCCGCCGCTTAGCGGTGGAATCGGACGAAGGCTTAAGTCGTTCCACAGGAGGGGGGGCGCTCCCCGCGCCAGAGGGAAGGACGCGGGTTGTCGAACCGCCGCATGCCGACTTGGCCATTCCAACGACTGCGTTGTGTCTGCCGGTAACGGCACTGATTCCCGGTGAATGGTGGAAATATCTAATCGGAGGGCTGGCGTGTCTTGCCGTCGGCGGAAGTCTGCTGACCGCGGGCTGGTTCTCGCCCCAGTTGATTGATGCCGCCGGTCCAGGAATCGAACGTCTATTCGCTTTTCGGGAAGCACTCGCCGCGAGATGGTTCTCGAGCCTGCTGCTCTTGCTCTCGGCTCAGTTGGCAGTCTGCATCTGGTGGCGCCGCTCACAGAGCGAGAGGGACTTCGAGGGCCACTACTGGCTTTGGATACGTGCGGCCTGCGTTTGGCTTTTTTTGAGTGCCTGCGTCTCGACAAGTGTGCATCAAACACTCCGCGAAATCGTGTTACACTTCCGGCCGGCACTTCCCGGTGAGTTGGCGATTCTGGGATGGCTCATTCCGGCCGGCGCTGTGAGCATCTGGGTAGGCGTACCACTTTCTCGCGAGATGCGCGGCTGTCGAGAAAGTCGGGCCCTGCTGTTTGCGGCAGGCGGCTGGTACATCGTGGGTTCAGGCCTCTGCTTCGACGTCGAAGGGGTGGTCCCAGAATTGCTTCGCCCCCTGATTCTGCAAGGCTGCCTTTTGGCCGGAAACGTCAGTCTATTCGTCAGCATGTGGCTGCATGCCCGACACGTGATGCACTCCACGCTCGATCCGGCGATCATTCGAAAATCGAATTGGCGGATTCCTCGGCCACACTTTCTCATTTCTCGACTCTGGTCGCCTCGGCCTGTGGCGCGTGAGCAATCGAGCGCTAAACCGCAGAACGGATCTTCGTCGACCAAACGTCCACGCAAGAAGCTGGCGGTTGCCGCTGGGATGGAACTGAACTCCATTACTGGCCGCGAAGCAGAGCCCCTCAAGCCAGAGCCAGTCAGAGAAGTCGCCCCCGATACTCCGAAAACGAAGGCTCTGTCGCCTGGCAAACCGCGTTTCAGGCTCGATGCGCGCCATGAGAACCTTCTCGGGACGGTCGATTTGGCCACCGAAGTTCAGGCCGGGGTAGCGTCCGATTTGCCGGCGAATACCGGCGTCTCAAACGAGCGCCCGGCCGCGGCCCCCACCCAGGACGTTGAGCCGGTGGAGCTGGCGGCACTGGCAAACAATGCCGATGAGACGGCACAGTCGCACGAAACCGACCCAGATTCGGCCGGGAACGAATCGGACGACGAGTCGCCAAATCCCGATCTGCGAGGATTGAGCAAGAAACAGCGACGACGCCTGATGCAGGAGCTGCGCGACCGCCAGCGATCGTCGGGGCGTTAACTGTTTCTTTTGCCTTTCAAACGGTGTATCCTCCCGATACGTAAGCAACTTTGATTATTTCCCCGGCTTCGGTGGGAGAGAGTGCCAGCATGTCGTCGCAGAATGACTTTTCGGGAGAACAGCCGAAGAAACAGGGGATGAGTTCGACGGCGAAGGTCGTGGTCATCCTCGGCTCAATCGCCGCCGTTGGTCTGTTGGCCTGCTGCGGCGGCGGGGCCTTCATGTACGATAAGATCAAGAATAGTTTTCAGATTTCAATGAATCCTGGCGAGATCAGGAAACGCACGCTGGAAATCGTCCAGATTGAGATTCTCGAAGGATTTGAACCGGTGCAGTCGATGCACCTCAATCTGGCAGAGGTCCGCCTGCGGTGGGTAATCTATCAGCGACCCGGTGAAGCAAATTCCATGCTGATGATCATGGAAATGAATCAGCCACTCCAGCCGGGGATGCAAGGTACTCCCAAACAGAACCGCGACCAGATGATTCGGGCAATGCGCAACCAACAGGCCCAGCAGCAGGGCAATGCGGGGCCGGACATCAATGAAGAGAGCAGCGAAACTCGCGAATTCACGATTTCTGGAAAGAAGGTGGAATTTGACTTTATTAAAGGAACTGCCGCCGACAAAGTGACGCGAATTCGGCAGGTCGTGGGGCTTATACCCGGCCGGCAAGGCAACATCATGCTGACGCTGATGATTCCCGAGAACGCATATGATGAAGATGCAATCACCGAAAT
>JAYTRB010000566.1:0-7512 GCA_043746425.1 Planctomycetia bacterium | reverse complement strand
CGGATTGTCTGCGGCGGAACAGGGTCGTTTCCGATTTATGCAGCGAAAACAGATTCAGCGATAGAGCTCAGTCCCGGGACATGCATCTTCAATGACGCCGGTTACAGCGAAGCCTTTCCCGATTTGGTGTTCAAGCCGGCGATCGCCATATTAACTCGCGTCATCAGCCGCCCGGCTGTCGATCGGGTCACGCTCGATCTGGGCTATAAGGCGGTGGCCTCTGACCCGCCCGTCGGCAAGCGGCTGACGTTACCCGATCTACCTGATGCCGAGCAGGTTTTGCAAAACGAAGAACACCTGGTAATTCGCACTTCACGGGCCGAAGAGTTTCAGCCGGGAGATGAAATGTATGCGATTCCACGACATATCTGCCCTTCGGTGGCACTCCACAAACAGGTGTTCGTAGTCGCGGACGGCAAACTGGTCGATCGCTGGGACGTCGTGGCCCGCGATCGCTGGCTGACGATTTAGCCGACTGGTTCTCTCGGCCACTCAATGGGCGAAACGCGTATTATGGGTGTTGCCAATCGGCTTTCCACAGGAGTTCCAGCACTCGACGACCTGCTTGGCGGAGGCCTCATACCGGGGACGCTCACCGTCGTCGCGGGGGCCACCGGCATTGGCAAAACACAACTCGGGCTGCATTTCTCAAACGCGGGGGCCATGCAAGAGAAAGAACGGGGAATCATCTTCGACATGGCTTCCCGTGGCGATGCGCAGAACCAGGACGAGTACGCCCGCCGGCTTTTCGATTGGACGCTGACACGGCAACCGGAAGACAAATCTATCGACCCCGCACAGGTCTGGCTTCGGGAGGTGGCCCGTCGCGACTACCTGCATATTTTTGAACGCTCTGGGCGACGAGTCACGCGCAACGATCTCGAATATGACGACTGGCAAGCGTGGAAGCTGGAACTGGTCAAAAAACTGCAGCGGGCCATCTGGTTCTTCTATGGAAATTTCGTCCACGGCGTTCGGCGATGCGTCATCGACGGCGTAGAGCCGACCGATAAACCCAGCGAATCCTTCCAGTTCGATCTATTTGAATACGTCTATCATCAGATTCTGCACAAAGATGCCGACTGGGTCGCCCGCGATCTGTTTCGCGAGCACTTTCGGCAGCATGCCGATGAGGCTCTCAAGCACCAATACGACCACAAACAGATCGGCTGCCTGCTTTTGTACACGACCCGCGAAGTGATGCTCGACGATCTTCTGATAAGGCCGCTCGACAGCGGCGACGTGCTCTCGAACGCCAACACAATCATCCTGATGGGCAAGACTCGCGACGGTTCGCGGATGGGGCGGGCCCTCAATGTCGCCAAGCACCGTGGCAGCGCCAGCGATGACTCGATTGTGCCGTTCGAGGTGATGGAAACGGGACTTCAATTAAGGCGCTAGGGCTCACCGATGAACCGTGCCGTTATCTCTCTGCATTTGTCGTGCGGCGGCCTGGGGATCGCTGCGGGCTTGATCTGTGTCATGAACCTGGCTTCGAACGAATGCCGCGGTGAAAACAATGTCTCCTTTCATCACGCCATCGTGGCTGCCGATCGCTGGGAAGCCAGCCTGGCGGGGGTGGAAATCCTGAAACAGGGGGGTAACGTCGTCGATGCAGCGGTAGCGACTGGATTTGCGTTATCGGTTGTACGACCAGCATCAAGCGGGATCGGCGGGGGAGGATTCATGGTCATTTGGGACGCAAAAAAGAAGCGCGCCGTGGCCATCGATTATCGCGAACGGGCTCCGACCCGCGCTACGCGCGACATGTTCGTCGATGCGGTCAATCCACAGAACGTCCGTCCCGACGCCAGCGAGCATGGACCGCTCGCCATCGCCATCCCGGGACATGTCGCGGGGCTGTGTTACGCCTTGCGAGAATATGGAACACTCGATTTGAAAACTGTGCTGGCGCCGGCCATTCGGCTGTGCCGTGAGGGAATTCCGGTTGATCGCCAGGATATTGGCATCCAGAAGGAAGTCATCAAAGACTTCATCGATCATCCGGATTACGCCGAAAGATTTGGGCCGCTGTATCGATTGTATGCCAACAGCGGAAAGCAGTGGAAAGCACAAGATCGCTTTTATTCGCCCCAGGCGAAAGTCCTGGAATTGATCGCCGAAAAGGGTTCCGATGGATTTTACAAGGGGGAAGTTGCCGAAGCGATCGTCGCTGAAATGCAGCGGAGCGAAGGCTTGATCACTCTTGACGATCTGGCGGCGATGAAGCCCGTCGCGCTGGAACCGCTGTCGACAACATACGGACCGCATACGATTCTCTCGATGCCGCCCCCTTCGAGCGGAGGCGTTGCCCTCATCGAGACGCTCAATATTCTGTCGGCGGTCGAGGCCATATATCCGGAAGCCGGCATCAACCACCTCGGCCACAACTCGCCTTTGTATTTGCACCTGCTGGCCGAATCATTTAAACACGCATTTGCCGATCGTGCCGCGTATCTTGGCGACGCCGAATTCGTCAACGTTCCCGTGGCGCGGCTGACGAGCCGCGATTACGCCGCTGAATTGGCCAAGCGGATTGAACTGCTGCGAACGCGACCATCAGCAGCCTATGGTCGGTTTGTCGCGCCCGACGATGGAGGCACGACGCACTTTTCGATTTTGGACATGCAGGGAAACGCTGTCGCCTGCACAGAGACTATCAACACGCACTTTGGCAGTTACGTCGTCGAGCCGAAATTTGGAATCGTTCTCAATAATGAAATGGATGATTTTACTTCGCATCCCGGCGTACCCAACGCTTTTGGCCTGATCCAGAGCGAGGCCAATTCGATCGCGCCGGGCAAACGACCGTTATCGAGCATGACCCCCACAATTGTCGTTCGTGACGGACGGGCTGAATTCGTCGTCGGCGCCTCGGGCGGCCCGCGAATCATTACCGCGACCGTCCAAGTCCTGCTGAACCGGTTGCGATTCAATAAAGACGTGGTTGCGGCCACAGATGATCCGCGAATCCATCACCAATGGAATCCTGATTTGCTTGAGGCCGAAAAGATGGATTCTCGGCTGTCGATCGAAACCTTGCAGGAAAAAGGACACAAACTTCGATTGACACGTGACGCGGGCGTCGTTCAGGCTGCAGCGCGAGACAGAGACGGTGGCTTGCGGGGTCGTAGCGACCCCCGAAAAGGGGGCCGTGAGGCCGGGTATTGATTCACTCGGGGACTGTCGGAGTATTGCGCGATTCAATGAGCCATTACGTGTATGACCGCCCTACCACCTGGCGCGCTATCGTGTTTTGTCCGGCAGCCCTGATGGCCCATCAATCGTCATTTTTTCAAAACCGCAAACAGCCTTGTCGGGCCCCCCGAACCCGTCTCGAGTTTTATGGGGGCAACCACCAGATAAAATCCGCGACAAGGGAGCTGTTCCAGCCGCGCGACGTTCTCCAATCCGTAGCGTCCGGCGGCATTGACGATGTGATGTGCGGCAAAGTCATTCGACAACCCGTAATCAACGCTCAAGGTGTCGATTCCCAGCCCCTTGGCATGTCGGCCTTCGACGAGAACTTTCGCAGCCTCGGCCGAATAACCAGGGAAGTGCATCTTTCCGGTCGCGTCCTGGTTCTTGTAGCGCGAGAAATTGTTCCAATGCCGGCCCCAGCCGGTGCGCAATAACACCACCGCGCCATCAGGGATGCGTCCAAACTCTTTTTCCCACTCAGCGATGTCGGCTTCAGTCAACCGGTAATCGGCATCGCCAGCAGCCTGGGTGGCGACGTCAATGACAATGCCATGTGCGAAAAGGTGGTCGCTTTCGATCTGGTCCACCGCCGGTTGGTTCTTTTCAAAATGGTTGGGGGCGTCGAGATGCGTTCCCAGGTGCTCGGGACAAAAGAACGCCTTAGAAAGGACACCGTTTTTTTCAATCGTGGCGATCGTCTTCAGACGGAACGGCTCATAATCACTGCCGGGCCAGTGGGGATTGCTCTCGTTGAGCGACCAGCCAAGATCGATAATCTTCAAGTCGCCAGAGACCAGCTGGTCGAGCGTAAGCGGCTCGGCCAATGTCGTATTCGATTGAGACTGTTCGGCAACGGCCGCGGGTGATAAAGGCCATGCCAACCAAAAGACCGGGCCGGCGAAAATGGCCGATGTGAAAAATGCCAGAACCCAAGCTCGGTAATTCTGCATGTGCTCTCGCTCGTATGTGTCGGTTCGCGGACGACGCAGCCTGCAACGGCTCAAACGCGCCTCATCGCAAGACGTGAAAAATGTCGCGAAGCGAGATGCCACTTCTATGCGAGCAGCTCTTTGATGACTCGGGCCGGTTCAACGCCAGTAAGTCGCTGATCGAGCCCTTGATACTTGAACGTGAAGCGTTCGTGGTCGAATCCCAGAAGTTGCAGCGCGGTCGCATGAAAATCGTGGATGTGAACGGGGTCATTCACGATGTTGTATGAGAAATCGTCCGTTTCTCCATAGATCGTTCCCCCTTTTGATCCGCCGCCGGCCATCCACATGGTGAAGCATCGCGGGTGGTGATCGCGACCGTAGTTTTCTTTTGACAATCCGCCCTGGGAGTAGATAGTCCGGCCGAATTCACCCCCCCAGATGATCAGCGTTTCGTCGAACAGCCCGCGCGCCTTCAAATCCTGAACGAGGCCCGAACAGGCCTGGTCGACGTCACGACACTGATCGGGAAGCCGGCCGGCCACGTTGGCGTGCGTATCCCAATTGTTGTGATAGATCTGGACAAACCGCACACCCCGCTCAACCATGCGCCGGGCCAGCAGAACCGTGTTGGCAAACGTGCCCGGCTTCTTGGCTTCGTCACCAAAGAGCTTGAACGTTGACTCGGGCTCCTGGGCAATTTCCGTCAGATCAGGGACGCTCGATTGCATGCGAAAGGCCAGTTCATACTGCTCGATGCGCGTGTGCGTCTCGGGATCTCCGAGCTGCTTGTAGTTGATCTCATTCAGCGCCTTCAGACCATCGAGCGTCTTGCGCCGAATGGCGCTGGGTACGCCGGGGGGATTATTGATAAACAGAATCGGATCTCCGGCGGTGCGAAATGAAACCCCGGCATGTTCTCCCGACAGATACCCCGACGACCAGAGCCGGGCCGAGATTGCCTGGACCTGTTCGGTATTCGTCGGTTTGGCGACGAGCACGACAAATGTGGGCAGGTTGTCGTTGAGCGATCCCAAGCCGTACGACGCCCACGCACCCAGGCAGGGCCGGCCCGTTACCTGGTTGCCGGTTTGCATGAGGCTGATGGCGGGCTCGTGGTTGATGGCCTCGGTGTGCATGCTGCGGATGAAGCACAGGTCGTCGACCATCCGGGCCGTATTGGGCAATAGTTCTGTCACCCACATCCCGCATTGTCCGTGCTGGGCGAATTTGAACTTCGAGGGGGCGATCGGGAATCGCTTCTGCCCCGAGGTCATGGTCGTCAGCCGCTGACCCATTCGCACCGATTCTGGAAGATCTTTGTCGTACCAATCCTGCATGACGGGCTTGTAATCGTACAGATCCATCTGCGGTGGACCACCGACCATGTGGAGATAAATGACGTTCTTGGCCTTCGGGGGGAAGTGCGTCATCGCTGGACGCGGGCCCTTGCTGTCGCTCGCTGATACCCCGGCCCGAGCCAGACCGGTAACCAGGCCGGGCCCGCACAGTGTCGCGAGAGCGGTCGTTCCGAGCAGATGCGAGCCCTGCGAAAAGAAATGACGACGCGTGAGGTCTGGCTGGAATCCGTTAAATGGTTTCATGGTTTTTCCTGCTGTCGCACGTTGGGTGCAATGTTTTGGCGTTGCCTTCCGCATGGAAGCGGTACACGGCAAGTCACTGGATTTCGCTGCGAGTCGCCTCGAAACGACAAGCGTTACTTGTTCAGTGCTTCATCCAGGTTCATCAATTCGTTGGCCAGCATCGTCCAGGCCGCCAATGTCGTCACGTCGAGCGTCGCGTCGGCCTTCGATTCGCCGACCGAAATCAGTTGCCGGGCATCTTCGGGATGGCCCGCGTAGTAGTCCAGCAGATCCTTGACCGAAACCTGCACAACTCGATTCTCTTCAGGCTGCAGCGGTCGCGCCAGCAGCCGCTCGGTCATGAATTTGACGCGTGCATCGGGGGAGGTGCTGCCACTAGTAAGCGAGTTTTGCGCCAGGTGCCGCGCGGCTTCGACAAAAGTCGGGTCGTTGAGCGTTGCCAAGGCTTGCAGCGGGGTATTTGTCCGTTCGCGGCGCACGGCGCACACCTCGCGACTGGGGGCGTTGAAAATATCGAGCAGCGCCGGCGGGGCGCTGCGCTTCCAGAAGGTGTACAGGCTGCGGCGGTATAGATTCTCGCCGCTGTCAGCCTTGTAATCGCGGGTATTGCTGCCGATGATCGCGACCGCCTCCCACACTCCAGGAGGCTGATAGGGTTTAACGCTCGGCCCGCCCAATTTTCGGACGAGAAGGCCACTGGCCGCGAGGGCGTAATCCCGGACCATTTCGGCATCCATGCGGAATCGCGGCCCGCGCGACAGCAGCCGGTTTGCGGGATCCTTATCGAGTTTTTCCGGAGTGGTCGTGGCGGCCTGACGGTAGGTGGCAGACGTAACAAGAAGTTTGAAGAACTTCTTCGTATCCCACCCGTTCTCACGAAATTCGATCGCCAGCCAGTCGAGCAGCTCGGGATGCGATGGCAATTCGCCACTGACGCCCAGATCGCCAGTTGTGCGAACGATTCCCGTGCCGAACACTTCCTGCCAGAAGCGATTTACTGTTACTCGGGCAGTCAGAGGATGCTCGGGACGCAACAACCACTTTGCAAAGCCCAGCCGGTTTCTAGGAAGATCGTCGGCCATGGGGAGCAACGCGGCGGGTGTGGCCGGGGTCACCTGGTCACGGCGCTTGTCGTATTCGCCACGGAACAGAATATACGCCATGGGCAGTTCAGGGCGTTCCTGCATGACGTGCGCGATCGTACCGGCCGCCTTGATCACCCCCTCTTGCTGCTCAAGTTCGGCAAGTTTTGCTTTGAGTTGCTTTGTTACCGGATCGAGGCTGTTGAGCCAATAATCGACTAGTTCGGTGCGCTCGGCCTCGGTTCGCTGAGCGGCCGGCTTGCCAAAGAGTTGCATCAGCCGGTCGGCCCTGGCGAGACTGGCGGTTTCTGCCGGGGTCAACATGCGCTGATAGATGCGAAGGTTTTCAAGCATCAGCGCGGGAAGCCGCTCTGAAGTATGCCGCTGGCCGATCTTGAAGGGGACCGAAGTCCGAGTCGTGTCACGCAGCTTATCGGCCTGAATTTCCATCTGCTCGAGAGTGCCATTGATGTAAACCTTAATGCCCGCGGCCTTTTTCGAGCCGTCGTACGTGATTACCACATGCTGCCATTCGTTGGCTTTCAGGGGCGTCTTGGCAACGGCCTTGAGAGCATTATCGGGCCAGGCGTTGATAATGTGCGTGCCCACGCGGTTTCCTTCGAGCCACACGTCCCAACCGCGGAAGGCGCTCGTGTTATCCATGCGGGCGATGATCGAGCCGACCATGTTTTCGCG
>JAYTRB010000565.1:0-2720 GCA_043746425.1 Planctomycetia bacterium | reverse complement strand
CCCGACGTAGCGCGCGAGGCAATTGGTCGAAAGGCCGGGTTGATCGTATCGCATCACCCGGTACTGTTCCGGGCCGTCAAGCGAATCAGCAACCATGACCGCGAAGGGCAAATGCTGCTCGAATTGATCGCGGCAGGGGTCGCCGTCTACTGCCCGCACACGGCCTACGACAGCGCCAGTGATGGCATTAATCAGCAGCTCTCGCGTCTGATGGGACTGACGCATATCGAGCCCCTGCGCCCCTGGTCATCATCCGGATCGTGCAAAATTGTCTGCTTCGTCCCGCGCTCGCATCTGGCCGCCGTGCAGGAAGCCCTTTGGTCGGCCGGCGCGGGTGTGATTGGTGAATACGCGAAATGCAGCTTCGTCCAGGACGGAACGGGTTCCTTCGAGGGCGCCGCCACGAGCAAGCCTGCGATCGGCCAATCGCAGCGGCTGGAGGAGGTCTCAGAAGCCCGGGTCGAAGTCGTCTGCCCCGATCGGCTCGCCGCCGACGCGCTTCGCCGCGTGCGCAGTGTTCATCCCTATGAGGAACCCGTGATTGACGTTTATCCATTGAACGAAAATCCGTCGATACGTGGTTCGGGACGCGTGGGCCTGCTGCCAGTCGCCGCGGTACATGAACCTGCACGAGGTTCTGCAATCAGTCTGGCCGATTTTCTGGCGTTAGTGAAGGTGAGGCTCGGGATCAGCGAAGTGCCATTTGTCGGTGAGTTGTCGCGGCCGATCGTACGGGTCGCGGTGGCTTGCGGCTCAGGAGGCGAATTTTTGCCGGATGCCATTGCCAGAAAGTGCGATGTTCTTTTGACGGGAGAGGCTCGCTTCCACACCTGCCTGGAAGCTCGCGATGCGGGCATAGGACTGATACTGGCCGGCCATTATGCCACCGAACGCCCGGCGATGGAGTACCTCGCCGCCGTTTTGTCGCGCGAGTTTCCTGAAATCTCGGTGTCGGCCAGCGAATCTGAACGAGATCCGATACAATGGCGATGAAGTCGAATTCGGATTTGAGTCAGTGAAATTCAGTGAAATCAGGAGATTGTGGTCATTGAGGTTTCGTCATTAGGATCTGATGACTTGTACCGTCCCCCTGCCAGCACACTGATTCTTCGCGCTCTACAACTACGGTGTCCGCGGTGCGGGAAGGCAAAAATGTTTACTGGCCTGTTCCGGATGCACGAAAGGTGTGCCCACTGCTCTCTGAAGTACGAACGCGAACCGGGATATTTCCTTGGTTCAATCTATATTAATTACGGCGTGACAGCGTTGCTGATCACGACGAGCTGGGTCACACTGCGGTACGGTTATGAATTCGAGGCGAGGACGCTTTTGATTCCTTTCGCAATGTTCCTCGTCTTATTCCAGGTTCTATTTTTTCGATACGCTCGCGCATTGTGGCTGGCGATGGATTGCCAATTCGATCAGTCACTCTTTAACGAATTGCCTGGGGAGACACCCGATGCTTGACGATGACGTGGTTGAAGTCTATGTGGCCGCCGATCTGGGTGAAGTGTATTTTTTGCGTGAACTGCTCGAAAATGCAGGAATCGAAGCGCGTGTGGTCGGAGACACCGTCGCTGCGCTCGGGCTGCCTGCTGGCAATGCTGCGGCACCGCGCTTGTGGGTGCATCGGGCCGATGAAGCCAAGTCCCGCGAATTACTGGCTGAGTTCGAGAATGTTCACTCAAAACCACATCCCGACCCGCACCCGCTTCCGGCGTGGAAATGCCCCGCTTGCAGCGAGTCGGTCGACGCCGAAATGGATCTGTGCTGGAATTGTCAGACCCCGCGGCCAGTGTCTTGAGCAATTTAGCCTTGAGCAATTTACAGGTGGCGCCGTCGAATTGCCTGCCGCATCAATTCGACTGCGCCCTCTCGCCTTGTCTTCCCGAAGGTGATTCGCCCCTGGGCATCGGGGCGGCTGCATGCCGCGACTGCCGCATATGGGATGCGGCCGACGGCGTGGCCGGGGTGGGCAGCCCAGACGGGTCTTCGAGGAATGGCAGGTACGGGCGCAGAAACGGCGGGCGATCGCTGCGACCGCCGCGACGGTAGTCGTTCCATATCGCTCGGGCCGCTTTCAATTCGTCGCATCTGGCTTCTTCGACCAGATACCGGAACAAAAGTTCGGCCAACCGTTTGAGGGCGATGCCGTTGGTCTTTCCGCCGATTGCGAACAGCCAGTCGCTGAACCGCAGGAAACTTTCAAACGGGAGATCATTTTCCCAGATCAAGGGGGTTGATTCGACGAAATTGCCGCTGTTGGACACCAGATCCCAGTAGCGGGCAAACCGACGCAGCCGCTGCATTATTGCGTAATCCAGGAGGCGGTTTTGCAGGATTTCGTAGGGAGCTGACGGGCTGTAGACCATGCTCCATTCGGCATCGTGCCGCACAATCGGTGTTCCGCGCAGCCGCTTGAGCATTCCCACTTGAATCTCTTGCGGCTCCAGGGCCACTAATCGATTGAATCCGTGGGCGAAGCTTTCCACCGATTCGCCCGGGAGCCCCACAATCAGGTCGGCATGCACATGCACACCTGTCTTTTCGCGAAGCCAGCGCAGGTTCTCTTCGACAAGTGCGTTATCCTGCCGGCGGCTGATGAGAACCGCGACGTCGTCGTTGAACGTTTGGATACCCACCTCGAATTGCAGCGCCCCAGAGGGAAACTGCCGGATCAGATCGCGGAGCGTTTCAGGCAGCCGGTCGGGAATCAATTC
>JAYTRB010000564.1:0-1950 GCA_043746425.1 Planctomycetia bacterium | reverse complement strand
GGGCCGATTACCTGATTGACCTGGCGACCCTGACGGGAGCGTGCGTAGTGGCCCTGGGCGAGGATGTTGTGGGGGCGATGTGCAACAATCAAGGCTGGTGCGACACGGTACTTGCGGCAGCAAAAACTGCGGGAGAGGATGTGTGGCAGCTCCCCATGTTCGCGCATTACAATGATCTCATCAAAAGCGACGTGGCCGACATTCGAAACGTGGGAGGCAAGTGGGGAGGAGCCATCACCGCGGCGAAGTTTCTCGAGCGATTTGTCAAAGACAAGCCCTGGGTACACCTCGACATCGCCGGCCCCGCGTTTGCGTCGAGCGACAAGCCACATCGCGAAGGAGGTGGCACGGGGTGCATGGTACGGACCCTGGTAGAAGTGGCGCGGGAGTTTGGAAAGAACGTGCCAGAATTTTGACGCGAGCGATGCGAGTGCGGACTGCGAGTAGAAACTCGTAATGCATTATTTTCATTGATTCCAGGAACAAAGACGTTCTCGGCCGACGCGCGAACGATAAAGCAGCTCACCTCGGGCAGCCGACGCAGATAGGGTCGAAAGAGATTCTTGAGGCATCGCAAGCGGGGCCGTTTGCGTCTGATTGAAACGACAGCCTGCAATGGCGGCGATCTTCCAGGAAGGAGACGAACCGCCAGCTTGAATACAGATTGCCGAGCACGCAATACTCGGTATTTGATCCCTCTCCTCCGAAAGCTTGCCACATGTCGAACTCCTCTGCTACCGGCATCGTCTGGAATTTGAACGACCTCTATGCGGGCGCCGACGATCCGCAGATTGATGCCGATCTGCAAGCCTGCGCCGCCCGCTGTACGGCCTTCGCCGAAAAATACCGCGGGCTCTTCGTCTCCCCAGCGACGCTGAGCGCAAGCGGCCTGAAGGATGGGCTCCAGGAATACGAAAAGATTGCCGAGCTGATGAGCCGGCTGGGTTCGTTTGCCGGACTGCTGACGGCTGCCGATACGACCAATGACGCGTACCGTCGACTCGAAGATCGCCTGCAGCAGCAGCTTGTCGAGCGCGAGAATCAGTTGACGTTTTTCGAGCTCGAGTGGCTGGCCGTTGACGACACGATCGCCGCGAAACTGATCGCCGACCCGCTTCTGGCGAATTATCAGCATCATCTGGCGGCTGCGCGGCGCTACAGGCCACATATCCGTAGCGAGCCCGAAGAGCTTTTGCTGAATCAGAAATCGTTGACGGCGCGAACCGCGTGGACGACCTTGTTCGATGAATTCGTCGCCTCGATCGAATATTCACTCGACTATGCCGGCCAGACGCGAGTCGTTACCCAGCCGGCGATTCTGGCGCTCAACTACGACCCCGATCGCGGTCTGCGCAAAGCGGCTCAGACCTGCTTTTTTAACGAACTGGCGCGGCACGAACTGGTGCTGACGAACATTTTCAATGCCGTCGCGCAAGATCATGCCATAAACGATCAGATACGCCGATACGATTCGCCAATGGCCAGCCGTCATCTGGCCAATGAAGTCGCTCCCGAAGTGGTCTCGAGGATGCAGGAAGCGGTCGAGGCAAATTATTCGATCGCCCACGATTATTATCGGCTGAAAGCGCGGCTTCTGGGTTTGCCGAAGATGGCGACTTACGACCAGTACGCCCCCGTGGCCATGAATATGCCCGAATGCCTGTATGAAACCGGTCGGGAAACGGTGTTGGCGGCATTCGGACGCTTTCACCCGACGATGCGCGACGTGGCAGCGAAGTTCTTTGACAACAACTGGATCGACGCTGAGGTCCGCCCGGGAAAGCGCGGCGGGGCATTCAGCGCCAGCACGGTTCCTGGAGTGCATCCCTATATTCTGCTCAACTGGACGGACAAGCTCCGCGACGTATCGACCATGGCACACGAGCTGGGGCATGGCATTCATCAGTATCTGTCGCGCCGGCAGAGCTATCTCAATTTCCATCATCCACT
>JAYTRB010000563.1:0-2522 GCA_043746425.1 Planctomycetia bacterium | reverse complement strand
TACTCGGGAAAACTGGTGGGCGTGCTGGCCCTGGCAGCGATCGTGCTTGCGTTGAGTCTGCCGGGCGCGGCGGCCTGCTATGCCCTGGGGAGCCTGTCGCTGACGGGAGAATTGCCGCGCGTGTACCTCGTGCTCATGCTGGTGGCGTTGGAATATTCGGCGCTGGGGCTGCTCGTCAGCAGTTTTTCAAACTCGGCCGATGCCGCGATTCGCTGGACATACGGTCTGATTTTATTTCTAAGCGTGCTGTCGCTGGGGCCCTACCTTTTCTTTCAAGGGACGGACGGCTATCTGGCCGATCTGGGCAACTGGTTGCGTTGCCTGTCGCCCTTCGCGGCGCTGATGTCTCTCTTGGGGGCGGGAGATGTCGCCGGGCAGGGACTGCTCTCAACGACCGATGTTCCCGGGCGGTTCGCCGTTTCGTCTCTGGCCATATTCTGCGTGTGCTCGGTGTGGACGATGGCGCGGCTGAATCACAGAATTTTCGACGAGGCCCGGTCGCAGGGAAGGATCAGCAATGATCAGCACGCGGCGATTCAGACGGCGCGGCGGCTGTTCTTTCTGGTCGATCCGCAACGGCGCTCGCGCGGCATCGGGCCGCTGGTCAATCCGGTGATGGTCAAGGAATTTCGCTGTCGCCGGTTTGGACGACTGCACTGGCTGTTGCGGTTGATCGCGGTATGCGCCGTTCTGTCGCTGTTTCTGACGTATGCCACGACCTCGGGGACGCTGGGCTGGGGAGTCGCGCGAATCGGCGAAATCATGGTGTTCATGCAGGTGGCGCTGGTGGTGCTCATCACGCCCGCACTGGCCGCCGGGTTGATCAGCGGCGAGCGTGAAAGCGGGGGCTGGCAGTTATTGCAGACGACTCCGCTGTCGGTGTTTCAAATTGTGTGGGGCAAGCTCTTAAGTGTGATTTTGACGCTGCTGCTGGTGCTGTGCGGCACCCTGCCGGGGTATGTGGTCATGGTGTACATCGAGCCGGGCATGCGGTTGCAGGTCGAGCGGGTTGTGATTTGCCTGGCAGCCACTGCCGGGTTTGCCATGCTTGTCAGCGCCGCCACAGGCAGCCTCTTCCGCCGCACGGCCCCGGCGACGGCTGCGGCGTACGTCGTGCTGCTGGCCATCTGCGCCGGCCCGCTGCTGGTCTGGATGGGGCGCGACGCCCCGTTTGGGCGCTCGACCGTCGAAGCGGCACTTGTCATCAACCCGGTCGCCGCGGCGCTTTCGGTCATCTCTGACCCCAAAGAGAGGCTGGGCGAAGGGGCGGGAGTGCCGCCCCCCGGGCCGGCCGCAGGCGAGTTGCAGGAAGCTCCGACGACCGGGACACTCGGCTTTCGCAACTACAATCTGATTCCTGGAAACTGGTATTTTATGGGAATCGCCTCAGCGCTGGCGCTGGGCGTTCTCATGGCTCAGACCCGTCGCATCTCCCGGCCACAATGACTGACATGAGCGGGGCGTATGTCCCCTGATGCGTCGAAGGGCATCGCCTGAGTTCATTTTTTCGATTCTCAACATTCATCTCAACATTCAAAAAAAACCGCTTGAACCCATGCGACATTCGAGTCCATCGAAGGCTCTCAAAGTGACGAACCGATTGCCCATGCACATCACTCGCTGCTCGTTTGTTTTGTGGCTGTCACTGACCGCCGGCATGGCGACGGCCGAAGAGATTCGTCCGGACTTTGTAACCGATCATGATCCTGATATTCGGCCTCCCGCGAGTGTCATCGTCTTTCCAGAGCGGCTGAAACGACTTTGGCTCGAAGCTCTGGCGCGACCCGAAGCCGACATGCAGCGAATGACGGCCGAGGCAATCGTCCGGGCGCACGCCAAGGGAATGAAAGATCTGGAAGAGGCGATTCCGCGACTGGCACAAATCCTGACCGCGACCGATTCGCATCCGGCGGCGCGTCTGGCGGCAGCACAGGCCCTGGTGGCGTTGCACGCGAAAGAGGCAGCGCCGCAAATGGCCGAGAGTGCCAGTACGTTCGGGGCTGACGTGAGACAGCTTGTCGAACCGGCGCTGGCCGATTGGCGGTACGAGCCCATGCATGCTGTCTGGCTGGCGCGGCTGCAATCGGCAAAGACTCCGCGACGCAATCTGATTCTGGCACTGCGCAGCCTGACGAAAGCGGGAAGCCCCTCTGACGTCGTCGAGCTGCTGAAAATCGTCCACGATCAATTCCGAACTGCCGATGTGCGAATCGAGGCGGCCAGCGCGGCGGGGATGCTTCAGACAGAGGGGCTCGAAGCCGATGCAAACCAGCTGCTCAACAGCCCCGAGGGAACCGGGATGGTCAATCGGCTATGTGCCATGCGGTTGCTGGTGAAACACACTTCGAGCAAAGCACAAGTTCTGCTGGAGGATGAGGCCGTCGATACCGAACCGGCGGTGGCCGTGATCGCGCTGACACGACTGCTTGAGATTTCGCCGAAGCGTGTACTGCCGCTGGTCAAGCGGTTATTGACGAACGCTGATCCCAAAATCCGAAAGTGCGGGGTCGATGCCTGCGTTT
>JAYTRB010000562.1:0-1551 GCA_043746425.1 Planctomycetia bacterium | reverse complement strand
GCGTCGCAATTGGCGAGGAACCCATTTTGCGGCCTTTCAGCGTTCGAATCAGTCCTCCAGCGATTATTCATCTCGTGCTCGGACTCCCAAAATGCAGCGGCTAACGCTGATCCTGGTTGCCATTGCCTGCTGGTTGTGTCCGTCGTCGCCGGCTGTGGCCCAGGGTAAATCGTCGGGGACAGACTCTCCCCTGATTCGCGCGGACATACTGGATCCCGCGGCGTTCGCTCAGTGGGTCGATGGTCGCGAAACACCCGTGCCGGAGGCCCGGGCGAAGAATGGACCATGTGATGTGGTCTGGACTCGCGATGCGCGCGTCGATTGGCGAGGGGTTGACTTCGGCGAAAGTCGCTCACCCGGCGTGAGGCATTTGCGGATCGGGCTGAAGGATGCCCTACCGGTGGGGGCGGTCCTGGTGCGCGGCGGTGGACGGCTCAGCGTCCTGCGATCCGACAAAGCGGTGAAGTATCCCGGCGATCTGACGCAGGACGCTCAGTGGCTGCCGGCCGAACGGATCAAGAATCGGCGCGTTTCGCGAGATGAAGTCGGGCGCGAGGAATACGCGGTGTGGTTGTTGCCCCCCAGAACGAAGACTCAAGCGCTGCGATTCACGCATGAAGGGCAGGCGGCCGATCGCGATCCGAACGGCTGGCTCGGCGGCGTCTGTATCATGCCGCTACGGCTGGCGAACCTTGCGCCGCAGGCGGTCGCCACGAGCAGTGCGCGGCCGGAAGCGGCAGGCAGGCTGATCGACGAATCGAACAATGGCACATGGGAGACGTGGAGCAATGGCGAGAAGGGAGCCGAGCAGCCGATTTCCACCGCAAATTCCGAATGGCTGATGCTGACGTGGCCGAAACCTGTGAAGCTGACGGGCGCCTGCCTGTTGTGGACCGGGTTCGCGTCGGCCGAGATCGAAGCGTTTCATGGTTCGGCCGATGAATCGCCCGCCGGGGCACCCCCCGCGCGATGGCGAAAAGTGGCGACCGTCAGCCAGCTCGAACCCTGGTATCCGCTTCCACTTGGCCCGAACTGGGTCAAGTTTTCCCCTCTCACCGTTGAAACGCGCTCGTTACGCGTTCGCATCACGGCGCCGCCGCAATCAGAACATTCGCATCTGGCCGAAACGGTCAAGCAACAGCGCAAAGTCTGGCTCGGTGAATTGATGGCCTTTTCGCCTCTGGGAAGCGCCACGCTGGAATCGGCGATTCTGGCGCATGCCGAAGAATCATCGCCGCCCATCGCAGTCAAGTTCACGTTGCCTGAACCGGGGCTTGTGACACTGGTTATCGAAGACGCCGGAGGAATGCGAATTCGCAATCTCGTCAGCGAGACCCCGTTTCCCGCGGGCAAAAACGTGGCCTGGTGGGACGGCAGCGACGACCTCGAACGGGACATCGATGCCTCGACCCACGGGCTGTATCATTTGCCGACAAAGTTCGTCGCGCCGAGTAATTACACGGTCCGCGGATTGTGGCGCAAGTCGCTGAAGCTGGTGTACGAAATGAGCGTATACTCGCCTGGCCGCCCGCCGTGGGAAACGGCCGATGG
>JAYTRB010000561.1:0-3950 GCA_043746425.1 Planctomycetia bacterium | reverse complement strand
TCGAATGCTTCCCAGACGAGGGGAAAGAGCGGCTTGACGATATTCTCGCCGATCGCAGTCGAGTAGTCGCGAATCTCTTTCTGAGCGTGGTGGTCCATCCGCAGCGCCAGAAAGTGCAACAGGTTGTGCAGGTCGATCTTCCAATAGGCTTCGGTGTAAGTCGACAGGGTCAGGTCTTTGCGGGCCTGTTCGCGGGCGACCCCGGCTTCGAGTCGCTTTTGATACACCTGGCGGGCGGTCACCTGAAAATGGTGCTCGTCCTCGCTGAGCTGCCGCCCCAGATCGTCAGGCAGAGGAGCGCCGCTCCCCTGCCGATTCTGTTCGGCCTGGGTGCGCCATTCCTGGGGAAGCGTTGTTTGTGCTGAGTCGATGGCGACCGAATAGCGCGTACTGTATTCGTTGACCGACGCCATTCGATGCCTGATCCATTGTCGCCAACAATCCATCGGCACGCGAACGAGGAATTTGAGCTCGGCCATCTCGAAGGGAGTGGTGTGCCGGTGGCGCATCAGGTAGCGAATCAGAGTGCGGTCGTCGGAGACCCGCTTGGTTCCCTCGCCATAACTGACTCGAGCCGCCTGAACAACGGCCGCGTCGTCCCCCATGCAATCGACCAGACACACGAACCCGTCGTTAAGGACCGAGAATTTCTTCCAGCGAAGGGCGTTAACAATTTCGGCGTTGGTCGTCATCGGTGGGAATCTGACATCCCGGGAAATTTCGACGAAAAAGCAAGACAAGAGCGGTAGCGAGTCACGTCAAGCGAACAGCGAAGCCCTCGAACCCCAAGAAAAAAGGGCTTCCGAAAAAAGACGGCTAACCTTCGATCCCAGGAACGTTGATCGCCGTAATGCGAACCTGCGTGTACTTCTGCGTGTGCCCGTTGTGGCGAATGTACCCCTTCCGGCGCTTAAATTTGCCGACTTCGAGTTTGCGGCCTTTCACCGTGCCATCTTTATGCCCTTGGGAACCATCGAGCACCTCGGCCACCACCGATGCCCCGTCAATGAGCGGGCGACCGATCTGTCCTGTGGTCTCGTTGCCGACGGCCAACACGCGGTCGAACTGGAGAGAATCACCGGTTTTTACGGTGTCGCGATAGTCGACTGTGAGCTTGTCTCCCGCCAATACGCGGTACTGGTGACTGCCGTCTTCGAAAATGGCAAACATGTTCGCAACCTCAAATTATTATCTGACAAAGGACGAAGTTTTTACTTAGTTTTTACTCGACAACCCGCTGCCCATTCAACCCGCTGCCCATTCAAAAGGCGGGCTCTCCGCAAGCCTGTCTGCGACCCAAGTCGGCTCAAGCCGCGACCCTCAAGGGTGAAACGAAAAAGTATAACGGGTCATCGACCGGATTTCGAGGGTTCCGAAGAGTTAAATTTGATCTCGGTACCGGTACCATCGAAGCAGCGAATCTGCAGGTGCTCCGGGCTGACATCGCTCCGGGAAGAGATGTGAATGGTGACATTACTCTCCTCTTCAAAGCGAATTAAGTCCTTACGCTTCCGGTTGTTAAGATAGGCCGACACGCGGTCTTGCACTTCGACGGTGATCTTCGAAACGTTCTCGCGATGAATGGAATTCAGCAGCAATCGCACAACTTCGATCGCCACACTTTCGGCAGTCTTGACGAGTCCGGTTCCCCGGCAGCAGGGGCAATCTTCGTAAACCGACCGCCGCAATGACGGGCGAATTCGCTGCCGGGTCATTTCGATCAGGCCAAACGGGCTGATCCGCAGGATTTTCGAGCGGGCCCGATCACGGCGAATGGCATCGCGCAGCGCCCGTTCGACCCCACGGCGGTGCCGTTCTTCGCGCATGTCGATGAAGTCATTGACAATCACGCCGCCCAGGTCGCGCAGGCGAATCTGTCGGCAGATCTCGGCAGCCGCCCGCAGATTCATTTGATAGGCGGTTTCTTCGGCGTCATTGTCGGCCCTGAAGTTGCCACTATTGACGTCGATGGCAACCATCGCCTCGGTCTGGTCAATGACGAGCGAACCGCCGCCTACGAGCGGCACGTGCCGCTGCTGAATACGGGTGATCTCGTCTTCGATGCGATACTTGTGAAAAATGGGCTCTTTGCCCTCATACAGCTTGAGCCGGTTGGCGTGCCGCGGCAGAACGACATTCAAAAACTCGCGAGCCCGTTCAAACGTCTCGGGTTCGTCGATCCAGATGGTTTCGATTTCGGAGTTGTAGATATCGCGAATGGTGCGGATGACCATGTCGCTTTCCTGGTAAATGTCGACCGGCGCCCGTGTCTTCTTGATGCGGCGAACAATCACCTTCCACAACCGCAGCAAATAATTCAGATCGCGCTGCAAGTCTTTCTGCGAACGTTCGATTCCCGCTGTGCGAATGATGAACCCCAGACCCGGCGGCGGGTTGAGCCCCTCCAGGGCGGTGCGCAACTGCCGGCGGGTCGCTTCATCGGTAATCTTGCGACTGACCCCCACGCGGTGCAGGCCGGGCATGAGAACCAGATACCGGCCGGGAATGCTGATGTACGTCGACAGGGTCGGCCCCTTGGTGCCGATCCCCTCTTTGATGACCTGCACCAGAACTTCGCTGCCGCGCTTGAAGATTTCCTGAATGGGGGGCTTGTTGCGCACACTGCGCTCGTTGAAGCGCTTTTTGCCGCGTGCCTGAGGCCGTTCGTCGTCTTCGTCGTCGTCGTCATCGCCAGGCCGGGCGGGAACGCCTCCCGGGCCCGTCAGATGCTTGTAATACTGGTATTCGACATCGCTGACGTGCAGAAACCCATTGCGACCGACGCCGAAATCGACAAAGGCAGCCTGAATGCTGGGCTCGATGTTGACGACCCGGCCCTTATAGATGTTCCCCACGAAGTTCTCGAGGCTGTTGCGTTCGATGTACAGCTCTTCGAGGATGTTGTTTTCGACAATTGCAATCCGGCTCTCTTCGGGCTGGAGTGCATTGACAAGCATTTCTTTTTTCATTGATCGCCCTTCGTCGGCAATGACGAACGGTGCGCTTTCTCGCATCGTCCGCTGCGCCGGAGGAATTCCGGTCGGGCGGGGGCGATGCGCCGTTCCGGGAAAGCGCATCCTGGGCGACTGCGAGGAATCGGTCGGCCGCCGGCGATACAAATCGGCCGGCTTTGAGCAGACATCCTCGAGCAGCCCGGGAGTCGATCCCGGTGGCGGAAAAAACAGCAGTCGCGGCCATCACCCGCCGTCGGGGCGTCTTCGGGAACAGACGTTCCCACCGAAAAGCGCCATAGCCCGAAGGATCGGCAGTGATATTTGCGACTACCAAAGCGCACTCTGTTTGAACCAGAATTGGTTGCTTGCCGCGCGGCACTGCCGTGGCGCCGGCGGCTGTTTTGTGGATCGGCGGGTCCTTGAGTAATTCCAACAAAAGACCGGGCCTCTTGATTCCT
Source organism: Planctomycetia bacterium (assembly GCA_043746425.1). Classification (GTDB taxonomy): domain Bacteria; phylum Planctomycetota; class Planctomycetia; order Planctomycetales; family Planctomycetaceae; genus JACQFH01. The sequence goes on along the minus strand of JAYTRB010000561.1, from coordinate 538 downwards.
GTTACAACGCAAGCTGACTTCATTTCCTCGGCCGGTACGACCGGCTGAGAGGGTTTCAGACCAAATCCGCAGAGAGTTTTTTCATTTCTTCACGAAGATAGTTTTCGACATCACGTGCCACATCAAGCGTCCGGGCGTGCTCCAGAATCTCGCGCGACTGGGCGACAGTAAGATTCAACACGGCCTGCTTGACTTCGAGAATCGACTGCGGAGACACGCTCAGCTCCCGCAGGCCCATTCCCACCAACAACGGGATGTAGATGGGGTCAGAGCTCATCTGACCGCACACCGACACCGGCAAATTGTATTTTTCCGCAGCCTTAACTACCCCGTCCATCAGGCGGAGAACCGACGGATCAGCCGAACTGTACAGATGGGCCACCGCCGGATTCGCCCGGTCGACTGCTAATGTATACTGAATCAGGTCGTTTGTTCCAATGGAAAAAAAATCAACTTCTCTAGCGAACTCGTCGGCCATCAAGGCCGCCGAGGGAACCTCAACCATCATTCCGACCTTGACCTTGGGGTTAAAAGCGAT
>JAYTRB010000560.1:0-4961 GCA_043746425.1 Planctomycetia bacterium | reverse complement strand
GAAGACGCCGCATTCTTCATAGACGCGCCGCAGACGCCCCATGCGCAAGCTGGCTGGCCCCGTTTCGTCGATAATCGCTTCGAGTTCAGCCCGTTGCTCGCGATTGGCCGCCTCGAATGCCAGAGCCAGCAGCAGGGTGGGTCGCACGGCCAGCGCATCCTGACCGGCGACCAGCTTGTTGTGATCATCCCCCTGCCAATCTTGCAGGTCATTCAAGATCTGAAAGCCGACTCCCAGGTGCCGGGTGAAAACCGGAATCATTTCTTCATAAGCGGCGATCGGTCCGGCAAGACGCAGCCCGGCGTAAAGTGCGGCTTCGAACGCCGGGGATGTTTTGAGGGCATAAATCTGCAGGGCATCGAGGGGCTTGAGAATCTGGCCGGGCGATGAATGCCAGTGCATTTCGGCGCCTTGCCCGTCGCACAGCTTGACGTGCGCGGCGGCCATACGGTCGGCCACGTCGGCCGCCGCTTCGGCGCCCGCCTCTTTGCGAATTGAGCTCACCAGCCGATATCCCAGACCAATCAGGTGATCGCCGACATTAATCGCCGTCCCCAGATCGTGCTGGCGATGCAGCGTCTCGCGGCCGTAACGGTACAAGTCATCGTCTTCGATGTCGTCATGGACGAGCGACGCTTTGTGGAACGCTTCAATGGCCATCGCCACGCGATTCACCGCGTCAGAAAATTCGGGAACGACATGCCCCGCGCCGGCCGCTGCGCCCGGCCCCCCCAGGGCCGCGTCGTAGGCCGCCAGGGTAATGAACGGGCGAAATCGCTTGCCCCCCTTTTGCAGCCAGTCGTAGGCGATCGACTCGGTCGCCGACAGTGGCGAGCGCAGATCTTCGGGCGTGCCTTTGCTGCGCACGCGCGGCAACAGGCGGTCGAAATGAACGTCGAATAATTCGTTGGCGGCCCGCATCAGCGGGACGTAACTTGTCGTGGGCTTTGCCTGCGGCTCTTCGTGCTTTTCAAGAACGTCCCACACCCACGATTCGTCGAGCGTGGTATTCTTGCAGTCTCCCGAATGCAAAGGAATCGCATACGACGGAACGCCGGCAATCAAGACTTTGTCGATCGCCTTTTCGAGCACATTCAGGCACGCTACCCCGAGTATCGCGTCGATGTGACCCGAGACAATGATCTTGAGTACAATGGGCGAGCCTTCGGCCACCAGCACCTTGTAACCCAGTTGCTCGGCGCGCACTTTGTAGTCGGCTATCGAACAGGCCCCGCACTTTTCGCAATCGAGACCGAATTCGTCGTAATCGGCCGGGCAACCCTCGGCATGCTTCAGGCAGTGCGGCAAGAGCAGCATACGGCGATGGAACGGGACCGCCAGGAATTGCTGCTTCCAGAAAAAATTCCCGATCATCACCATGCTGAAGCCGAGATACTGTTCGGGCTCGCCCAGTTGCGACAAGAGCTTTCGCCCGTGCGATTCGAGAGTGTCTTTCGAAAAGGGCTGACTTTTGTCGAGCGACTGCGCATAGCGTTCGGCTTCGTTTTTCAGTCGTTCGCGATCGGCCAGGGACTCAGGGACGGCCTTCAAATGGCTCGTGCTGCGACGAACCTTCTCGCGCTTGCGGGGAATTATTTCATTTTCGGCCGCGACCGATTCGGTTTCGGTCGCCGACGAGGTGACGACCGCGCCCATTTCGGGCTCGTGGCCGTCGTATTCGCTCGATGAAATCGTCAAGTCGTGCTCCCTCGAAGATCAGGAGTCGGTGGTCGAAAATCAACAGTTGCCCGTCGTCGTCTCGTCTGGGGAGATACCGCCGCGCACCTCTACGGCGCGGCGCAATGCAGCTGCTGTAAAGATCAACGGATACAGCTTTTCAAAGTACCACAATTTAGCAAAATAGAAGCCGATTGGCGACGGTTCCATCAATTTTCCGTTATCAATCTGCCCCACCAGCCAGAAGAGGCCATTTGTTGTGACCTGAGGGGGTACTCCGCCGTGAAACTCCAGAGACAACAACACTTCGACAGTCAGTGCCGTTTCTTCAATACTGGAAACAATTCCCGCAGCTCCCCCCCAGCCTCCATCGGCGTTCTGAGCCATGCGCAACCATTCAACGCCGCGCCGGCCGGCAGTCTCGGCCAGCCGCCCTGCATCTCGATACGCTGCCAGCACCCGCGCCGTTCCATAAACCGGGTTCTCGTCGCGCTCCACATGTTGATTTCCAAACCAGAGCGGCAGCCATGATCCATCGGCTCGCTGCGTCTGCTCCAGATATTGAAATCCACGATCGACGGCTCGCTGTAATCTTCGTCCGAATGAATGTCTCTGGCCCCCGCCTTCTTTGTCCCGGTCTTTGAGATCAACAATCTGTCTGCCAACGGCCACCAGGGCCCGAATCGCATGCGCCGTCAGATCGGGAGCACTGCGATCAAACGGCAGTGTTCCCCAGCCCCGACAGAAAGTCGGCCAGCCGCCATCTCCATTTTGCAGGTTCAGCAGCCAGCCTGCTCCCTTGATGATCGCGCTGGAAGTTCGTTGGCGCAGTGCTTGTGCTGGCGGCTCGCTGCCCGCCGACCGATCGCTTGGCGGGCAGCGAGCCGCCGAGGCTTGAGCATTCGAGCCGAAGTGTCGTTCGAGGATGAGGACAGCCAGAATCGCGCCGGGCGTATCGTCGGCATCGGGAACACCCCCCGGCAGATCGGTCCAGGCCCACCCCCCCGGGGCGGCATTCGTATAGGGATGCTCAACGTGGTACTGCTGATCGAGCAACCAGGCCTGCAAGGGCCCCGCTGCGTCGGCCGGAAGGTCGGCCGCCAGCGCATTGATCGACAAGGTTGTTACCCAGGTGGCCAGATTTGAATCGATCGGCCAGCTTCCATCAGGGCGGACTGAATTCACTAGAAACGCGACCCCCGAGCGCGCGACCGGATGATCGACCAGCCCCATTCCCGCCAGACTCATCGTCACGAAACTGGTCAGCGGAGCCGCTTCGAGAAATCCGCCGCCCGGCGGTTGAATCTTTTGAAGAATTGCCAGGCTCCGCGCGCGGGCCCAGTCACGCACACGGCGCAACAGCAGATTGCGAGGCTTTGCAAAATGATGCCGTACCTGACCAATGGCGATTAGTGCGGGAAGCGCATAGCTCACGACAGGCAAACGCACCCATTTGTAAAAGTTCGCCGGGATGCAGGCGAGCTCAAACGGCAGCGGGGCGATTTCATTCCAATCGACCAGCCCGGCCAGGGCGCAATGCGTCAGAATGGGAATCGAGAATGTTTTGTCGTTTCCATAACGGGCGCGCAGAGCCGACACGCCGCCCGCCCGATCGATGAAGGTTTTCGCTGCCCCGACGACGGAGGCGAAGCGCTCGGCCGTCGACGTGGCGTAGAAGACCGCGTGACACAACATGGTGGTCGAGATGTTGCTGAAACTTCTGGTAGTGTCGCCCCAGCCGCCGTCTGCATTCTGATGTTCAGAAATCCACAGCACGCCCCCCTCAATGAGATCTTCGATTCGGGAAGTACGGCTCTCGGGCTGTAAGTTGCCTCCTCCGCGCCGCACCATTTCCAGCGCCATGACTGCCGTCGCCGTCGCCAAAGCAGACGTCGACAGTTCCCCCTCCCAGTGTCCGCCGGCGACGCGCTCGGCGAGCAGCGAGATTTTTACCTGTCGGTACGAGCGCGTGAGGCGCGTCATCGCTTCAGAATCAAACGCCGCTGCCGGCGGCACAGTGTTTTGTTGATCGTTCGGCATTTGATTGCCTGCACGGGTAAGGGGGACAAAGAACGCAAAGAGGGCGAAGCTCCTGGCGAGCCGCAGCATGCCTGCGGCTCCAGGGGAGCGACGCCCTCCCGAACATTTTGGCTTCGGCAGAAAGCCCGCGACAATGCCGACCTGTTCCACCGGCAGAAAGCCAAAACGCTCTTGGTGTTTTACTTCACGTGTGCTCTACTTCGCGACGTCTTTCAATGCCTTGAGCGCTTGAACCTTGACCTGACGGCGAGCCGGCTTGGCGGGCACGTCCATCAACTCGCCGGGCTTGAAGGGGTTGGGAACGCCCTTTTTCGCCGGGGAAGCCGGCTTGTGCACGACGCGAATTTTCACCAGCCCGGGGAGGGCGATGACGCCCGGACCCTTCTTGCTGACGTTCTTGCCGACAAGTGCGCTGAGAGCCTCAAGCACACTTGAGACTTCCTTCTTCGTCAGTCCTGACGAATCGGACAACGACTTGAGAATCTCGGTCTTGCTGATTGACTTCTGCTTGGCTGCGGCCATCACCACCTCCTGAATCTGGGGATCGAAACCAGTGTTTTTCGCCCGGCAAACGGGGCACCGTGGTGGTAGTTAACTCGCGACTGACCCAATTGTCAATGACTGAGACGCGGTTTTTCCCGAGAAATTTCAGGTTTCGTCGTGAATTGGGTCATAATTCTTGCCGTTTCCACTGCTTTTCAGGTGATGGATGAGGGGGTCAGTCAGCCGACGAAACTGCATCTCGCCGCGAAACGATCGACTGGGTCGCCCAATATGTTTACAGGCCATTCAGACGCAGACCTTCGTTGTTTTTGGCTGCCGCTAAGCATGCTGTCGGGCCGTTTCTCGGCGCGGCCGACGAAGTCTTCGAGCTTATTACCCTCGCGCAAGGGAACGGCCTACAGCGACCGTGTTTCCCATTGACCGTTTGTTGCTGGAGGCAACACGCATGCAGACCTCTTGATCTATGCTCGTTTTTGTTTGTATTGGGGAGCAGGGGCTGGAAACGGCCCATGGCAAGCTGGCCGTTTGCCGCCGCGAACCGCTTCACCAGTTCGGTCAGCGCGGGGGTGGCAATGCCCGCGACGCTTCCCAGGCTACGTTCAACGGAAACAGTGCGGCAGAGCGCATCGTCGCGGAAACCCGCCACCCACCTCGCCACGTCCAGGGTGACAGGCCACAACGGGACGAGCAGGCTCCAATCGGTCACTTTGGCCAGTCTTGCGCCACATCGCCCGGCGGTG
>JAYTRB010000559.1:0-5305 GCA_043746425.1 Planctomycetia bacterium | reverse complement strand
TCTACTCCACCACGGCGAACCGTTCAAAACCAATGGCGGCGGATATGCGACACTGAGCTTCATACCCACGCTGGGGACGATGATCCTGGGACTTCTCGCCGGCGGCTGGCTCAAGAGCGACCAGTCGAATGCCAGGAAAATGTTGTGGCTGATCATCGCCGGCGGCGCATCGCTGGCGGCCGGGTTCTTGCTCGACAAATATGGCATCTGTCCCAGCGTCAAGCGCATCTGGACCCCCGCCTGGACACTCTATAGCGGTGGTTGGTGCTTTCTCTTGCTGGCGGGGTTTTACGGCATTGTCGACGGTCTCGGCTTGCGGGCGCCCGCTTTTCCATTGATTGTCATCGGCATGAATTCCATTGCCATCTACTGTCTCGCACATCTGATCCAGGGATTCATTCTGCAGTCGTTTCACACGCACCTCGACGAAAAGTGCTTCAATATTTTTGGCGGAACTTACGAACCGCTGGTCAGTGGCGGCGCCCTCCTTATCGTTTACTGGCTGATTCTTTACTGGATGTACCGCAACAAAATATTCGTGAGGATCTAATGAGCACGATCGAGATGAAACTGCAAGAACTCGGCCTGCAACTCCCAGTAGCGCCACCCGCCGTAGGAGCGTATGTTCCGGTCATCCGCACGGGTAATCTGGTTGTCACCAGCGGCCAGTTGCCATTTGTCGGCAAGCAAATCGCATTCGCAGGCAAGCTGGGGGCGGAGTTGCACGAACAGGATGGCTGGAACGCCGCACGCCTTTGCACCGTCAACGCTCTGGCACAGATTAAAGCCTGCGTAGGCAGCCTCGACAAAATCAAACGCATTGTGCGCGTCGAGGGCTACGTCCATTCGGCCCCCGATTTCCGCGGCCAGTCGCAGGTCTTAAACGGCGCATCGGAATTGCTCGTCGAACTTTTCGGCGATGCCGGCCGGCACACCCGGATTGCCCTGGGGGTCGCAGAGATGCCGCTCAATGCGGCTGTGCAGTTGGGCCTGTGGGCGGAAGTTGCCGACTGAGAAATTGCCGGGCGGTGACGACAGAGAGTTCAGATTGGAGTTGATTTTCAAGTCAGGCAAGTCGTCAACTTCAGGATTCGTATCAAATGCCACATCGCGTGCTGCTCGCCGGCTTATTTCATGAAACGCATACGTTTCTCGAAGGGCGGACGACACTCAAAGACTTCGACGAACGAAGGCGCGACTCGCTGTGGTCGGCCGAGCACGACGGTTCGCCTTTGGCCGGCGTACTGGAGGTCGCGCGAACCTGTGGCTGGGATGTCATTCCTGTAATCGACATGCGCGCCACTCCCGGACCGACCGTGGAAGACTGCGTGGTTGACAAGTTCTGGACGGAACTGGTCGACACACTCGACCGAGAAGAGGTGCGCGGAATCGACGGGGTGTACCTGGTGCTGCATGGGGCGATGGTTTCAGAATCGTTGCTCGATGTCGAAGGAGAGATTCTGGCGCGGCTGAAATCACGGGTTGGCGTCGACGTGCCGGTTTGCGGGGTGCTCGACCTGCATGGAAACTGCACGGCTAAAATGGCGGCCCACGGCCACGGATTCGTGGCTTATCGGCAGAATCCGCACGCCGATGCCTGCGCCGCCGCCCGCGACGGGGCGATATTGCTCGATCGGCTGATGCGCACTGGCGAGCGACCGATCACTGTATGGGAACGGCCGCCTCTCATGTGGCCTCCCACGGGAACGGGAACCGCGAATGAGCCGATGAAAACGCTTGAAGCAATGGCCCGGCAGATCGAAGAGGTGCATGAAGAGATTCTGGCGGTGAATGTCTTTGCCGGCTTCTCGTTCGCCGACACTGGCGATACAGGTGTGAGTTTTACGGCCATCACATTGGGAGAACCGCGCTATGCGCTCGCCGAGCTGCAAGAACTCTCTGACTGGGCCATGCAGCACAGGCACCAGGGAAACGTGTTGGAGGAGCCGCTGGATGCCGTGATGGCGAAAATCAAGTTGAATGTGGCGCGTGTACCGCCCCTTGGGAAGCCCGGGGGTGCATCGGGTGAGCACCAGTTCACGGGTCCGATCATTGTTGCCGAACCTTCAGATAACATCGGTGGGGGCGCTCCGGGAGATGGAACTGCTCTACTTCGGGCGCTCATTGATGCGGGAATTGACAACGCAGCAGTGGCGATTAATGATCCACGGTCTGTCGAGGCATTGGCAGATTGCGGTGTGGGAGAGCGGCGGACTCTCGACATTGGAGGTCTAGGAAGTCTTCTGGCGGGCGGTCCTCTGCGATTGGAAGTCGAATTTGTGTCTCACCGCGACGGACGTTTTGCGCTGGAAGATTCGCACAGTCATCTGGCGTCACTCTGCGGCAGCCAATTTGATATGGGGCATTGTGCTGTTGTGCGGCATGATCTCAGAAGGCAAAGCGGAGTTTACATCTTGCTCACAAGCCGTAAAACTCCGCCGTTCGATCTGGGGCAATGGCGCAGTCAGGGAATCGAGCCCGAAAAACTGTCGGTGATCGGGGTGAAAGCGGCCATAGCGCATCGTCGCGTGTACGACCCGATCGCCAGCGCGCACTATACAGTCGAAACCCCCGGTCCGTGTTCGAGCAACCTCAAGCAGTTTCCGTACCGGCAGGTACAACGCCCGGTATTTCCGCTTGACGAGGTATAGTTCGTCAGCGCCGCTTACCTCATCACGAAGTGCGCTTAACCGAATTGGCGCAGGGCCTCATAGACGACGGCTGTTGCGGTGCTGGCCAGGTTCAAACTGCGGACCGGCTCTCGCATCGGAAATCGCAGGTTGCAGTTGGGCTGTTCTTCGAGAATCGAAGCTGGCAGGCCGCGCGTTTCGCTGCCAAAGACAAGGACGTCTCCCGGGTGAAACGGGGCCTCCCACACAAGGCGTTTGGCGGTTTTGGTGAGATACCAAAAGTTGTGCCCCGCAAGGCGCGCCTTAAGATCGTGCCAGTTCTCGACTGCCTCCCAATCGACGTGTTGCCAGTAATCCATTCCTGCCCGCCGCAGGTGCTTTTCATCAAGCCGAAACCCGAGGGGGCGCACGAGCCACAGCTTTGCTCCTGCGGCGAGACAGGTTCGTCCGATATTGCCGGTATTCTGGGGAATGTCGGGGTGATACAAGACGACGTGTAGAAGGGGTTCGGGCACGGTTGGCAGTTGGCGAGGAGAATTGATGAGGAATGACCGATGTCAAACGACACAGATCGCTAGGGAGGCGACAAGACGGGAGCACGGTGCGCAGTCAGGGTTGCGACCTGGCCACCGAGCGCAGCCATGCTGGCGATCTCACGACGAATCTCATGGGTTGTCTGCACGAGGGCTTCCAGTCGATCGCGCTGCGCCCGCACATCGATCGTTGCTTTCTCAAGCCGCGGAAATAAACCGGTCGCCAGCCGGCCTTCGGCCAGTTGTCGAGCCAGCTCGCTGATTCGCTGCAGCAGCCCGCCGCGGAGCCTGCGGGTGAACAGCATTACCAGAAATCCCGACCAGAGCAGCAAATAGATAGTCGCATGGACGTAAAAATCAGACGACAACAGGGCCACGTCTTTAAACGGATTGGAATAGAAGAAATTGAAGGCCGGGCGACAAATGATATATGCCAGCAGGAGGCCCAGCAGAATTTCAAATCCAACTCGTGCAATACGTACAGACCCTTGATCGGCAAGCTCACGAACGATCTCTTCGACGCGCCGGCCGGCATCTCCCAGAAACTCATCTTCGACGCGCGCGGCCTCGTGTCGTAGCGCATCAAGATTGCCTTGATCCATCAAGCGCGGGTCGATTCGCGCTTCATGCACGTACCCGGTTACGACGAGCTGGGCCTGCCGCAGCAGCGTGTCGTCGAGGCCGCAGACGGCGACGCGATCGAGCCGGTTCTCGGCCTCGATCTCGTGACGCTTTGAATTCAGCCAGCGCACCCCCTGCACTGCCCCGATCAACGCCATGTGCGCCGAACTGCGAGCCCGCCAGACTCCCGCCGACGCAATCAGGTTACCCAGGCTGCTGTAGAGTCGCACAACAACCGCGAAGGGACTGGGCCCCCAATTGGCTGTCACCTCGGCCAGCAGGCGCCGCTCCCATAAATGCCGGCTCAAAAGCAATTCATCACGCAGTCGGTCAGACATGCGCCCTACCAATTTTTGTTTCTGTTCTTCAAGGGCCCGTTCGAGATGTTCGAGGGCAGGTGAGTGCTGCGCCAGATACGACCGACAGCGGTCGAGAGCCGCTTGCACCAGATCGATGAGATTCGCCCGGCGAATCTGCGTCCGATGCGACGCCGCCAGTTGCGTCGACAGCAATTCCTGCAAGCGGTGGAATTCGCCACCCGGAAGCTGTCCTGCTTGCTGTTCGCGAAGCGCACGCAGCGAATCGACGAAGAAAATGTCGGGCACTTTGTACCGGCCGTCAAGTTGCAGGCGCCAATCATCGCGGACATCTTCGTCGATGTCTGCGCATGTTTGAACGAATACCAGCCGACAGCCGGTCGCGGCCTGCGCCAGTTCGTCTCCTACGCGAGCCGAGCGATACTTCTGCTGCGTCGCGGTGTACAGCAGCACGTCGCAGTACGGCAAGAGCTGGTGTAAGCGAGAGAGATTTGAGCCGTTGGCCTCGGCCTCTGTCGTATCGGGGTCAGGACAATCGACGAGCACGATATCGCGTAAAAGAGGGGCCTCCATGCGGACGATCTCAAAATCCTCCAGCGAAAGACCAAGCAGTTCGAGTTCAGTCTTGGGATGCGCCACGAGAATCGGCCGTGTGGTCGTGGGACGTTGCCGACCCGAACGGGTGCATTCGCGTCCCACAAGCGCGTTAACGAGTGCGCTCTTTCCTGTACCGGTTCCGCCGAAGGTCGCCACGATTAACGGTGCTTCGAGTCGAATGCGGAGCGTCTCGACCCGCGAGAGAAGCCGGCGAACCAGCGCCCGGCAGTGCAGGAGCGGCTCCCAGGCAGGTTCAGGCTCGGTCCAACGGGTAAGGCGGTCGATGAGCTCATCAACCTGAGCGAGCATTTCAAGTTGTGCCAGTTCGGGAGAAGACATGGAGGCGCGAACCCGGGGTTGAAGCTCAGCAACGTTCTGCGGGCCATGAGCCCGACAACACGACGATTCATAATTTTACCATAGATTCGCGGTAGTTGCTCCTGACGAATCGAAGATGGATTCCTGTTGACGGGGTTGTCCGGCGCTCGTAAGCAGAAGTGGCTGATATGTGTTGTGGAAATCAAAATGGTCTTGAAGCCTGTTTGATTGAATTTCCAGGAATCTGCCCCTATTTCGTCGAAGGGCCATATTTCTTGCAGAGCCGAAT
>JAYTRB010000558.1:0-3096 GCA_043746425.1 Planctomycetia bacterium | reverse complement strand
TCGTTCTCGATGGAAATCAACCGGTGCTCGTTCTTGGCGCTCCGGGGGCAACGCGAATCATTACCGCGGTTCTCCAGGTGATTCTCAATCGGCTCGATTTCGGCATGTCAGTGATCGAGGCCGTGCTCGCACCCCGTTTCGATTGTCAGGGAGATATGATTAACTGTCAGGCTCGAATCCCAGAGTTCGTTTGTGCCGAGGTTCGTAAGAAACACCCGATTCGGCGAATTCCCGACAGCCACGGAGGAATGGCCCTGGTACATGCCATCGCGATTCAACCCGAAACTGGCCGATTGCACGGCGCCGCCGATACCGGAGCCGACGGAATGGCGCTTCTGGTTGACTGATATGAAGATCGCCATCGCCCAGCTTAATCCCACGATCGGAGACGTTTCTGGCAATAGCCTTCTGGTCGGCGAAGCCGCGAAACAGGCGCGCGCCGCCGGCGCCGACCTGCTGGTCGTCTCAGAACTCGTCATCAGCGGCTATCCACCAAAAGATCTGCTGTTGCGCGAAGGTTTCGTCGCCGCCTGCGACCGCGCCGTCACGCAGCTAGCGGTGGGGATAGATCCAGATTTGGGGGTTCTTGTCGGCCATCCTTCGCAATCGAACCTGCCCGCAGGGACGATTGGAAATGCGGCCAGCCTGCTCCACGCCGGAAGGGTTCAGGCGACGGTCTACAAATGCCTGCTGCCCAATTACGACGTGTTCGACGAGCGGCGGTATTTCCTGCCAGGCGAAGCGGCGGCACCGATCGAATTTCGCGGGAAGCGGCTCGGAGTTCACATCTGCGAAGATGCATGGTTTGGCGAGCCAGGAACCGCGTACCACCTTAAGCCCGAAAACTGCCGCGACCCAGTCGCTGAACTGGCGGCCGCCGGCGCCGAAGTGCTCATCAATCTCTCTGCCAGTCCATTTGAAATTGATAAGCCGAATCGGCGCACACGAATCATCGCCCGGCATACCGTGCGGCACAAGCTGCCGTTCGTCTTCGTCAATCAAGTGGGAGGCAACGACGATCTTGTTTTTGACGGAAACAGTCTGATTTTCGACGGCAGCGGACGCGCAGCATTGCATCTGGCGTCTTTCGACAGCGGCTTCGCACTGTGCGACATCGACGGTCAATCCGTTACTCCGCTTGACATGTCGATGCAAAGCGTGTCGCTTCCGGCAGTGCGTTCTCGCGCCGCCGACCTCCTCGACGCCCTGGTACTGGGTCTCAAAGACTACATGCACAAAAGCGGTTTCCGTGACTGCGTCCTCGGCCTCTCGGGAGGAATCGATAGCGCCCTGGCCTGCTGCATCGCCGTGGCTGCCGTCGGTCCCAAACACGTACATGGTTTGGCGCTCCCGAGCCGATATAGCAGCGAGCACAGTATTTCCGACGCTCGAAAGTTGGCCGAGGCATTGGAAATTGATTTCGAAGTTGTTCCGATCGACGCGATCCATGCAGCGTATGAGGCGACGCCAGTGGTGACAGCCGATCTGGCAACGCAGCCGGCAGGACTGGCCGATCAGAACCTGCAGGCCCGCATTCGGGGGGCTCTGGTGATGATCCGCAGCAATCGTTACGGCTGGCTGGCGCTGGCAACGGGCAACAAGAGCGAGCTGGCGGTCGGCTATTGTACCCTGTACGGCGACATGGCCGGCGGCTTTGCTGTGCTGGCTGATGTTTTCAAACGCGATGTGTACGCCGTGGCGCGATACGTCAACGAACAGCACGAGTGGCGCAAAGTGATCCCGACTGGGTCGCTTTCAAAAGCTCCCAGTGCAGAACTGGCGCCCAATCAGTTCGACCAGGACACCCTTCCTCCTTACCCGATTCTCGATGCCATTCTCGAAGGCCTGATCGAGCGCGAGGCATCGATCGAAACGCTGAGTCGGCAGTTTCCCCCTGAGACCGTCCGCTGGGTCGCAAGCCGGCTCGATCGCAATGAGTTCAAGCGCCGGCAAATGCCACCGGGAATCAAGCTCTCGCATCGCGCTTTCGGCAGCGGCCGAAGAATGCCCATGGCGGCCAAATTCAATTGGGACCAGGTCCTCTCGATACCTGACACGCTCTGAGGTCGGTTATGGGCGCTCTACCGCTCGCGCCACAAGATCTCGTCACCAATGCCGAGCTGACTTTGAACAGCCGCAATGTCGGCCTTGAACCGGAGCGCGTCGACGGGGTAGCCGGCAGTTGATTTCAGGCCCGGTTGCCGATCTGTCCAGAAGCGGTTGAATAGAATCATCGCCAGTTCCCGCAGGTATTTGCTCACCATTGATGCCAGGGCCACGGGCAGGTGCCGTTCCGATTTCGTCTCAAACCGAATTTCGGCGTTCCCCACGCTGTATCGGCTTTGCGCAGTCGATTCATTATGACAACGAATGAATCGGTCGCCGAAGACGATCGGCAGAAATTCGTGATAGCGATTTCGACCGCCGTGCTTATCGGCAATGATCAGCACCGCTTCGCAATCGTCCGCCCCAGTTTCCTGCCAGAGATGCCGCACTAGATTCATCGAGATTTCGGTGAGCACCTGTCCTTTGCTGTCGAGCAGACGTGTGTGGTCGTTAAATCGCTTTGTCAGAACGACGTCCGAACGAATTGCCATCAGGCGTATCCCGTGCGCGCGGCAGCGACCGAGCCACGTTTCGGCGAGAGTGCTCTGCGAAACAGCGAGCGGGAGATCGACACCGGCGTACCACGGTTCGGCGTCGAAATCGTCGGGCGGGCGAATGGCAATGCGGCCGAGCAACTCTCGGAAACCACGTACGTCTCCAATCCTTTCACACGAGGAATCCGATTGATCATTGCCGACAGCTGCTGCACGACACACTTTCACCGCGTTCAGTACTCCGGCTTCGAGATTCCCGAATCCGCGCGCGGGTGTATATACCTGTTTAGAATCGGCAATCTGAATGTGCGAGTCATTGAAGGGGGCGGTTTGTTCGACAATACCGGCGAAATTCTCCCACAGATTGGCGCTCCGAGGGTCGCCGGGAACCTCCCACGCCGTAGCGCTCACAACCAGAGGCCCCAGGTTGGGGCCATAGCCGGCTTCGTCCATGCCGATCAGGAGTGTCATTTTTTCCCGTTGGTGAGCTTCGTGC
>JAYTRB010000557.1:0-4389 GCA_043746425.1 Planctomycetia bacterium | reverse complement strand
TTCGCATAGAGGTTCGCATAGAGGTTCGCATTGAAGATCAAACGGCTGCCCGAGGACTTTCAGGTCGAGGAACTGTCGGAGTTTCCCTCGCCGGGGGGGGCCTACGCCCTGTATCGGCTTTCGAAAACTTCAATCGGAACGCCCGAGGCGATCGACGAAGTCGTCCGTCGTTGGAAGATTCCCCGGCATCGTATTTCCTACGGTGGGTTGAAAGACAAACACGCCGTCACCACGCAGTTCGTGACCGTGCAGAACGGTCCCCGTCGCAATCTGGCGCAAAAGAGTTTTGAGTTCACGTTTCTGGCTCAGGCCGCTCGACACTTCACCCCGCGAGAGATCTCTGGAAATCGGTTTGCGATCGTGATTCGCGATCTCTCAGATGCCTGGCTTGCCAAGGCGCTCGAAACGTTGCCCCAGGTGCAGATCGACGGCTTGCCAAATTATTTCGACGATCAGCGGTTCGGGTCGGTCGGGGCGTCCGGGGAGTTCATCGGGCAGGCATGGTGCGCTGGCAATTATGAACGGGCCCTGTGGCTGGCCTTGGCTGATCCGCATCCTGACGACCGCACCGACGAACGCCGACAGAAAGAGATCATGCGCGAACATTGGGGCCAATGGCGCGCCTGTAAAGACGCGCTCGACCGATCGCATCGCCGCAGTATCGTCACCTACATGGCCGACAAGCCTCCAGACAAGCCCGATTACCGGGGGGCGTTCGCCCGCATCAAGGTCGATCTTCGGGGCCTGTATCTGGCAGCGTTCCAGAGTTGTTTATGGAACCGCATGCTGACGCGATTTCTCAGTCGTGAAGCGCCCGTCGATCAACTGACTGAGGTCTCTCTCAAACTTGGGCCCGTGCCGTTTTTTCGTGGAATCGGTGGCGATCTGGCAGCGCGTTTGCGAAGTACCGAACTGCCGCTTCCGTCGGCCCGGCTGCATCTCGATGAGGGGCCGATGTTGTCGTTGATTACTGAAGTGCTGGGCGAATTCGGATTGGAGCTTCGGCAATTGCGTGTGAAATATCCACGCGACAGCTTCTTTTCAAAAGGAAATCGGCCTGTCGCAGTAGCAGTCGGCAACCTCAGTTACGAGTCGCTCGACGACGACTTATACCCGGGGCGAAAGAAGCTGCTGCTTCGGTTCGATCTGCCCCGCGGAAGCTATGCGACGATTCTGGTGAAGCGGCTATGTGAATGACGTCCATGCTCAATGTTTTGTACGAAGACAACCACTGCATCGCCGTCTTGAAAGAGGCCCGCGTCTTGACGGCGGGCGACCAGACAGGCGACGTCTCGCTTCTCGACCGGGTAAAAGACTACATCAAAGAGAAGTACAGAAAACCGGGGAAGGTCTTTGTAGGACTCGTTCATCGAATCGATCGACCGGTATCGGGAATTGTCCTGTTCGCGCGCACCAGCAAGGCGGCCGCACGGTTGTCGGAGCAGTTTCGCAAAGGCAATGTGCGGAAAATCTATCGGGCAATTGTCGAAGGCACGGTGCGGGATGCTTCTGGAGAGCTGGTCGACTGGCTCGTGAAGAATGAGCAGACAAACACCGTTCGCTCGGTGGCAGTCGGTTCACCCTCGTCGCGCGAGAGCCGGTTGCGGTTTCGTCGCTTGCAGTCGGCCCGCGGGCTGACGCTTCTGGAAGTGACTCCCGAGACTGGACGCAGCCATCAGATTCGCGTGCAGCTGGCAGGTCGCGGACATGCGATCTACGGCGACGGAAAGTACGGCTCGAAATACTCGTTGCGCGGGGCGATTGCGCTGCACGCCGCCGAATTGACCTTCGACCACCCGATACTGCACCAGCCAGTCACGGTCTCGGCAGCTGATCCTGACAGCTGGCGCGGCCTGCTGTAGCCATCTGTCGGTTTTTCAGCGCAGCGAGCGAATGCATGTGTTCCATTCGCGACGACGCGTTGCCTTGCGACACCCGCGAAGCTGCTGTACTCTCGTCTGACCCACGGGTAGCTGCCCGAGGGCTTGTCTCGCTTTTGCCTCATTGTTTCATCAGGGGCTGCCGAAATCCATGAACCAACTGTTTGCGAAAAAAACGCTGAAAAATGTGTTGAGCGAAATGGCCGGCGAGAATCGGCTGAAGCGGGTGCTGGGTCCGGTGGCGCTCACATCTTTGGGAATTGGGGCCGTCATCGGCGCTGGAATTTTTGCAGCGACGGGCGAGGCTGCCCACCACACGGCCGGGCCGGCCCTGATGCTGTCTTACATCGTGGCGGGTTTGACATGCGTTTTCGCCGCCCTGTGTTATGCCGAATTTGCGTCGATGGCGCCGGTAGCCGGCAGTGCTTACACATACGCGTATTGCACTCTCGGGGAACTGTTTGCCTGGATCATTGGTTGGGATCTGGTGTTGGAATATGCCGTCGGCGCCGCGACCGTCGCCAACAGCTGGTCGAGTTACTTTCAAAGCGTCCTGAGAACTTTCAAGATTGAACTGCCGGCCACTCTGAAGAGTGCGGTACTGGTCTATGACAAGACCAGCGGGCGTTTTGAGGACACCGGATCGCTAATCAATCTGCCGGCCGTCGTGATCGTCGTGATCATCACAGCTGTGCTGGTAAAGGGCATTAAAGAGAGCACGCGTTTCAATGCGCTGATGGTGTTCATCAAGGTGGCGGCTGTGTTATTCGTAATCTTCGTGGGAGCTTTCTACGTCAATCCCGAGAACTGGCATCCCTTCGCCCCCTATGGATGGACGGGGCTCAAGTTTTTTGGCATTCATGTGGCTGGTCAGGAAACGCCCGGTGGAGAACCAGTCGGAATGTTGGCCGGGGCAGCGATTATTTTTTTCGCTTATATCGGCTTCGATGCCGTCTCGACACAGGCCGAAGAAGCGAAGAATCCGCAGCGTGATGTGCCGATCGGCATTATCTCTTCTCTGATCGTCTGTACCGTGCTTTATGTGGGAGTGGTCGCAGTTCTCACCGGCATGGTTAAGTACAATGAGATTGACGAGAAGGCCGGTGTTTCAGACGCGTTTCGCATCGCGGGGCTTCCGTGGGCCGAGTTCCTCGTCGCAGCGGCCGGAGTCGCCGGGATTACCTCTGTCTTGCTGGTGATGATGCTCAGTGCGCCGCGCGTCTTCCTGGCAATGGCCCGTGACGGATTGCTCCCCGCCAAGTTCTTCGCCGAAGTGCATCCTCGCTTTCAGACGCCGTGGAAAAGTACAATTCTCGTGGGTCTTTTCGTCGCTACGCTGGCAGGTTTTCTTCCCATCGATTTTCTCTTGCATCTCACAAATATCGGTACATTATTCGCGTTCGTTATCGTCTGTACGGCGGTATTGATGATGCGGAAAATCAACCCTGATGCGAACCGTCCGTTCCGGTGCCCGCTGGTTCCGTTGGTTCCTATTTTGGGAATTGGGTCATGCCTGATGCTGATGTTCTCTTTACCCGCTGCGAACTGGGAACGGCTTTTCGTCTGGCTGGCGATTGGCCTTGTGATTTACTTCTGCTATGGCCGCCGCCACAGCCATCTGGGTAAGGAACTGCGGAAAGCGAAAGGCATTTCCAATTGAGGATTGGTCTGGTCTCTTCATGGTGATGCGAAGCCAGTCCCCTGTTGCGATCGAGAGCTAATGGCCCCACAGGCTGCCGGCGAACTCTTCGGGGTTGAAGCCCACGAAAAGTCGATCGCCCGAACGGGCCGTGGGGGCACGCAGATTGCCGGTGGGGCCGATCATGTGCTTCGTCAGCTCGGCGTCTGCGGGGGGACAATCTCGCATGTCGAAATGCACGAGAGTTTTCCCCCGCGCCACGTAGACATGGCGAACCGATCTGGCTAGCGCGACCGCTTCTGCCGGGCTTATTTTTTGCTTTCCTGCGTGAATCTGCTCGACAACCCGGGCATCGGTTTGCGCAAGAAACTCCTGCGCGCGCTTGCAGGTGATTCAACCAGGGCGGTGGTAATACCAGTCGACTTGCCGCTGTTGCTTCTTGGGAATCATTTCTGTGTGCTGCTCGTTTCTAATCTTATTTGCAGATCGGCAGCCCGGGGCATCAGGTGGTGGGTAGGAAACCGATCCGCAATTGATGACCCGCCTTAACACAGGTCTGCCTGACCTACGGTTTTCCGTTCTTTGCCAGCCAATGATCGAACCACTCGACGTTGCGCTGCATTGCATCGAGCTGCAATTTGGGCTCTTGCAGACTATGCGGCTGTCGTGGATAGACGACCATTTTTACAGGTACCCCCTGACGTCGCAGAGCATTGTACAGTTCGTATCCCTGCGAGATGGGAACCCGCATGTCTTTATCGCCATGCTGAACGAGAGTGGGGGTCGTCACACCTTTGATGTGAAACATGGCTGACCGGGCCTTCCACTGGTCGAACTGTTCCCAGTATTCGCCCCCCATGTAATCCGGGA
>JAYTRB010000556.1:0-4234 GCA_043746425.1 Planctomycetia bacterium | reverse complement strand
CGGATGACGCGCCTGGTCGGAAATTCCCAGAGTGTCGCCGACTTCTATCGCGGCCAGGGTCTGCCCCCCGAGAAAATTACCGTCATTCAGAACGGCATTGAGGTTCCAGCGGTTTCCGAATGTGCCCGCGCAGATCTGCGCCGCGAACTGGGAATTCCCCAGGAAAGTCATGTGGTGGGCTACATTGGCCGGCTCGCCCGGCAGAAACGCGTGCTCGATCTGGTGTGGGCCTTCGAGTTGATCCGCGTCATGCACGGCGAGGTTTGTTTTGTCATCGTCGGCGACGGTCCCGAGCGAGAGAAACTTGAAAAGTTTGCCCATAAACTTGAGGTCGGCCAACGTATAAAGTTTCTGGGGCACCGCGATGATACCCCGCGACTTTTGTCTGCGCTCGACGTGTTCTGGCTGGCCAGCGACTTTGAAGGACAATCGAACAGCATCATGGAAGCCATGGCTGCCGGCCTGCCGGTCGTGGCCAGTGACATTTCCCCCAATCGTGAGCTGGTCATACCTGGCGAGACGGGTTGGCTGGCCGGGGTCGGAAATCGTGTGGAGTTTGCGACCTTGGCCGAGCGACTGTTGCTCGATCCAGCGCTGGCCCGGCAGTTCGGAGAGGCGGGGCGCAATCGCATTGCAGCATCATTCAGCGTCGAGCGCATGGTCGAAGCCTACTCACGTTTGTACCACGAGGTTTGCCCGGGAGTGCTTCGATGTGCGGAATAGCCGGAGCCGCGTGGACGGCCGGGGCTCTGCCCCTCGACCTCGCCGTCCTCGAACGGATGACGACCGTTCTATCGCATCGCGGACCAGACGACGCTGGTTACTACCATTCTGTTGCGGCGACAAATCGCGCTTGGCGCCTCTTGCCGCCCGCTCTGCCGACTGCCCCCGTGAACGCTTCGCCAAACGCACCGGGGGCGGCTCTAGGACATCGGCGGCTGAGTATTATTGATCTGGCAGGTGGGCACCAACCCCTCTCGAATGAAGATGGCACGGTGTGGATCACCTTCAACGGCGAAATCTACAATTATCGCGAATTGCAGTCTGAGCTTGAACGCCAAGGGCATCACTTTCGAACATCCAGCGATACCGAAACAATCGTCCATCTCTATGAACAGCACGGTACGAAGTGCGTCGAACGCCTGCGGGGCATGTTCAGTTTTGCGATCTGGGACGATCGCCAGAACCAATTGTTTCTGGCCCGCGATCGCCTGGGTAAGAAGCCGCTCGTTTATCGGCTCGAACACGACCGGCTGTATTTTGCCAGTGAGCTCAAGGCACTCCTGCAAGTTCCGGATGTTCCGCGCGAATTGAACCTTGTCGCCGTCAACGACTATCTGACGTACCAATACGTACCGTACCCGCATTCGATTCTGAACGGGTTCAATAAGCTCCCTCCAGCGCACTGGGCACTTTATGGCGCCGGCAAATTTGAAACAAACCGGTACTGGGCGCCTGCGTTTGCTGTTTCGGAAAATTCGCAGGCGGTGTCTCAACCCATGTCTGAATCTCAAGCGCGGCAACAACTTCGCGAGACTTTGACTGAAGCCGTTCGTCTGCGAATGCGCAGTGATGTTCCTCTCGGGGCGTTTTTATCGGGAGGGGTCGATTCAACGATCGTGGCCGGACTCATGCAGCAATTGTCTGACCGCCCTGTCAAGACTTTCTCGATTGGTTTCCCGGTCAAAGCTTTTGACGAACGCTCGTTTGCGCGGCTTGCCGCCGAGCATCTGAAGACCGAGCATCACGAACAGGTCGTCGATCCGTCGGCATTGAAGATTCTTCCCCGGCTGATAGAGCAATATGACGAGCCGTTCGCCGACAGCTCCGCGATTCCCATGATGTATCTTGCAGAAATGGCCCGCCAGCACGTGACGGTGGCTTTGTCGGGAGACGGCGGCGACGAGTTGTTTGCAGGTTACGAGCGATATCGTGCAGTGGAACTGGCACAGGCCTTCGATCGTCTGCCGCGCTTGCTGCAGAGGTTGGTGGCTGCTCCGCTGTGGCAGAGGTTGCCGGCATCGACGCGGCAGAAATCGAGTCGCCGCCGACTCAAACGCCTGCTCTCGGCCCTGGCCTATCCGCCCGAGAGGCGGTATCTCAAGTGGATCAGCATCTTCGACGACGACCGGCTGCCGAAGCTGCTCTCTCCTGAGTTTCAGTCGGCGCTCGCGAATGCCGACCCGGCGGAATTTATTCTCAATGCGTATCACGAATGTCCAGTCCGGGATTTTGTCACCCGGACGACGTGTACCGATATTCTGACGTATCTTCCGTGCGACATCCTCAATAAAGTCGATATTGCCAGTATGACGCATGGGTTGGAAGTTCGTTGCCCGCTGCTCGACCATCAAGTGGTCGATTTGGCCGCTGCGATGCCCATGAGTTGGAAGATGAAACGCGGCCGGGGTAAGCGGATTTTGACTGAGACCTTCGCCGGGCTGTTGCCTCCGCCAATTCAGCGGCGGCGAAAGATGGGGTTTGGTGTGCCGCTCGACCACTGGTTTCGCGGCGAACTGCAGCCGTTTCTGAAAGAGGTCTTGCTTGACCGCCGCACTCTCGACCGCGGCCTCTTTCGCCCGCAGGCGGTTGAGCGGCTTGTGGAAGAGCACGTCACATCGCGATGGGACCACAGTTACCGGCTCTGGGCGCTGCTCGTTTTCGAGCTGTGGCAGCAGCGATATCTCGATCGATGACCCCGCAGCACACCTGCCCAGTCTCGATGTTATGGCCCGGCCACGATAGACTCCAAAACCCAACCGATTCTATTTCCTCACGAGAATCCTGCCATGAAATTGATCGATCATCCAGCTGGCAACTACCGCTTTCTTCCGGGTATCGCCCCATATTCATGCGGGGTCGTCTCAATGCCAGGTTTTGAAATCGTCCACGCGACACTTCAAAGGCCCGTTCCGTATCGTGACGGTTTCGAGCAGATTGCACGGCATCTGGCGGGCGAGCGACGGCCCAACGACGCGCTGTGCGGCGTTGAACTTCGCTCCCCGCGGCCGTTCACGTTTGCGGGTTTCGCTGAATTCAATGCAGCATATTCCGCAATTCTCGAAAGCTGGGGGCTATTCGTGGGCGGGATCAACCCCATTGCCAGGACGAACGTCGCGCCTGAGGTGGCTCCGCCCGGTGAGCCGGTTTTGTTCGGCTTCTCATACACGATGCCTGCTGACGAGAAATTGTCGCCTACGTTTATTGTGGCCGGCGGAGGTGAGCTGCCTGAGGGGCTGCTGGCACGCGATTCGATCGTCGCGCTGGGCGATATTAGTCTCGACGGAATTGCCGTGAAAGCGCGCTTCGTGAATGATCTAATGGAAAATCGGCTGCGCGGACTGGGAGTCGCGTGGCCCACCGTTTCGGCCGTCGATGTTTACACCGTTCATCCGATCACGCCCCTGCTGCCGGGGGTTATTCTTGGTCGGGCCGGCGCCACTGCGATTCATGGCATTCACTGGTACTTCAGCCGTCCGCCGATCGTTGAGATCGAATACGAAATGGATCTGCGCGGCGTTCGAAAAGAGATTCGGTTGCCGTGACCCATCAATCGCGGGCCAGGTCTTCTGACGACGCGACAAGACCGCGGTTGTTTGATGCGACAGTTCTGCAACAATTCGGCAGCCTCGCTTGCCTTCGAACCGGGCCCATCGGATCGCGCTGATAAAGATGCCGCACAAAGAGCTACGCGTAGGCATTTCAATTCGTACTCATTGAATAAATCAATTTCCCGGCAAAGTAGGTTCGTTCAACCTCAATGCTTTTTATAACATCTTCAGGACAGGTCAGCAGATCTTGCTTTAGAACGATGAAGTCTGCCAGCTTGCCCGGCTCGAGCGTTCCTTTCTCCTTCTCTTCAAACGTCAGAAATGCATTATTAACTGTATACAACCGGATCGCCTGCTCGCGCGACAGACGTTGTTCAGGGTGCAGTGGCGAATCCGATCGGCGCGGCTGTCGGGCCAGTGAAATCCAGATTCCCAGGAAGGGATTGTACGGATTCACCGATCGCAGGCTGCCGATTTTCTGCATGTGATCTGACCCGCCGCCGATGACGACGCCGTAATCAAAGAGAGTTTTATAGGGCTGAAAGTATTCCAGGCGTTCGTTGCCAAACTGAGTGAGCAGAGTCTTGCCATCGAGCCAGAGCCATGCCGGCTGCAGGTCGGCGACAATTCCCAGATTCTGCATCTGCTCAATGGCTTCCAGGCTCATGAAATTGCAATGTGTG
>JAYTRB010000555.1:0-3349 GCA_043746425.1 Planctomycetia bacterium | reverse complement strand
AATTCATTATTGCTTGCGGTAGAGTGACCTCAAGATTTTCCTTACCAGGAATAAAATCGGGCACTCTCCTTTGCCATCGGCCATCCTTTGCCTTCTGATTGAGCACGGATAACGTATTCCCGGCCGATTCGCAAACCAGGAGGCGTGAAATCTGCGAAAGCCTGTTCGGGGCACGTCACGTCGCATCCAGTCGGCACGTCAAGCTGGCGCGGTCGAAAATGCCGAGAGTGCGAAAAATAAGTCGCGCCATTTCCCGATGCCCGTAGACGTTGGGGTGAATACTCTGATCCTGGAGCCACCCCAGAAGCTGATCGGCTTCGGGCTTCGCCTGCTCCCAGTGCCGCCAGTGATCGATCAAGGGCGATTGACTTTCCTGGGCCACCTCCCGAATGATTTCCACATAAGCGGGCAGATCTCGCAGAAGGCAAGTGTACGGCGGATAGACCGTATTGGGGGTCTGCAAGACGGGGATGCCCCTGGCTTGACGAATCTGGCGAACAATCTCGTAGAGATTTTCGCGGAATGACGCGCGGCCGGCCGGTCCTCCGACGGCATCATTCATGCCAATCAAAACCAGTACCGCTTCAGGGCGGAATCGCAGAACGCGGGCTTCTAGATTGGCCAACAGTCCAGCCGATGTCTCGCCCACGACTCCCGTATTGATGACCACGTCGTGAAGTCGTCGCAACTCCCAGCGAACGCGCTCGGCGAAATGTTCCGGAAAGCTGCGCCAGCCTTCTGTATACATGGCGCCCTGCGTAATGCTGTCGCCCGTAAAGACCCAAGTGGCGGGAGACGAGCCCGCGAAGAGAGCTGTCAGCCCCTTAAAGCCCTCGGCCGCGCTAACGACCAAGCCCGAAGCGGCGGGCGGCCCATTTACGGCCGAGGCAAGAGGGGCCAAAGAAACAGGAGTCGGGGCGAGCGTGACCGCGTCAACGCTTGGCCGACGTCGGCCGCGAGGCTTAAGGTCGGTCGTTCGACGCTCCTCCAACCGACGCTCCTCCAACTGGGGGTTGAGGGGATCGCTTCTGGACGGAGGGACTAAGAAATGGGCCGGGTGTGTCATGGGGAACCTTTCAGCGGATGACACGATTTAATCGCGGAATAAACCCCCGCCGATATTCGCTTCCGTGCTGGAACCCCGTTCTTAATGAGCCCCACTCGTCCCTGAAGATGCGTCATTTTGCCGCACCTTATGCCTCTTGTAGACTTTTAATTCTGTCGTTTAGCGGAACCCGTATCAATGGGCGAAATGCTGAATTTATTGTACGGAAATTGATTACAAAAGCAAATGAAAAAATTCCGTCCCAGGAAATATAAGGAGACAGCCCCAGACGCGCAGGCCCAAGCGAAATTATCGGAAGCGATTGTCAGCGCGGGCGCACCTTGAGCCCGATTCGACAATTTCGCGGTGCGCCCAGCCCTACGGCAACTCGCAATTGTTCGACCTTCCCAGCTGAACACGAAGCATTCGGCCTGGCAGCCGGTCGAAGCCCCGAAAGGAGTCAGTCGGAAAAGACGTTTGACGACATTTCGCATTGCTCGGAATGCGTCTGGCGGAACAATTCTTCTGCTTCGACGAGTTTGTCGTGCAATGTGCTCGTGTAGTCGCTGAACCGGCTCAATCCATTGTCCAGAAACCGTGTCTCAAGATTCGCCACGGCCGCCAGCAGAACTTTGACTTCCATCGCCGTCAGCGATATCGAGGCATTTTCGTTCGTCATTGTTTTGGCCCTTTAATTGAGGCAACTGCAGGTGCGCGGCTGGTGTTATGCGTCCTAGCTGCCGAGCATTCGCTGCGAGTCACGCAACACTTTTCGTCCTGTCGGAACGGCACTCAACTTTGCCCATACCATTTTGCGCGATACCAACGTTCATTCACAGAACGTATTATCTCGTTTTCCGCCATCGGAATCAATTAGCGAAAGACGGAATTCAATGTACGGGAAACCCGCGTAGATATTCGGGCGCAAAACGAGTCCGAACTTATTATTCTCGTGGCCACTTTGACGTGTCAAGTCATTTTCCGAACTTTGAGCGCTCGGGCCACACAGTCAAGGCCCCCCGGGAGCAGGCGACCATGTCGGCCAAGAAAAAACAGGTCGCACGCGGCAATTCAACGAAGAAAAAGACCCCCCGGCAGTCGGCCGGGGAGAGCGTGGATGCCGACCCTGCCGGGCACAGCCCCGCGCCGTATCACTTCCCGGTTGTCGGCATCGGCGCTTCGGCGGGGGGGGCTCGATGCGTTCAAGCGGTTCTTCAGCGCCATGCCTCCCGACAGCGGGATGGCCTTTGTGCTGGTTCCGCACCTCGATCCGGCGCACCGCAGCCTGATGGTCGAACTGCTGTCGAGACATACGACGATGGCGGTTTGCGAGGCCATCGAGGGAATGGCCGTTGATGCGAATTGCGTCTATATCATTCGCCCTAACCGCGACTTATTGATGCGCGACGGTCGCTTACGCCTGAGCGACCCTGCAGCACATCGGGGATCGACAATCGCCATCGATGGTTTCTTTCGCTCGTTAGCCGAAGACTGCCATGAGAAAGCGATTGGCATCATTCTGTCGGGCACGGGAAGCCACGGAACACCAGGGTTGAAGGAGATCAAATCGGTCGGTGGCCTGGTGCTGGCGCAGGAACCGCAGACGGCCGAATACGATCAAATGCCGCAAAGCGCGATCGCTACTGGAATGATGGACTTTATTCTGCCGCCCGAAAAGATGCCCGCGGCGCTCATTGACTACACTGGGCATTCCTATGTGAAACAGGCGTATGCGATCCCGCCGGAAAATCCGCCCGTGGAGCAGATCGGCCGCGTTCTCGAACTGTTGCGAACCCGCAGTCATTATGACTTTCACTTGTATCGCAAGAACATGCTGACCCGCCGCATTCAGCGACGCATGGGAATCTGCCAGATCGAAGAAGTCTCTGAATACGTCGCCTTCTTGCAGCAGCACCCCGATGAAATCATCTCCCTGTCCCGTGATCTGTTGATCGGCGTCACCAGCTTTTTCCGCGACCCAGAAGCATTCGAGTTGCTGCAGCAGCAAGTCGTCCCAGAACTGGTCGAGCGGGCGACCGGCGAAATCCCGACGCGAGTCTGGGTTCCGGCCTGCTCCACCGGCGAAGAAGCGTATTCTCTCGCCATGCTGTTTTTAGAGCATTTCGCCGCGACCAATCAGCCCGTGAACCTGCAGATCTTCGCCAGCGACATTGATGCCGAGTCGTTGGAGGCCACCCGGCAGGGGGTCTATCCGGCCAGCGCGGTCAGCGGATTGTCGCCGGCACGCCTCAGTCAGTTATTCGTCAAGCGCGATGAAAATCACTACCAGGTCAATCGGCTCCT
>JAYTRB010000554.1:0-3564 GCA_043746425.1 Planctomycetia bacterium | reverse complement strand
TGTGTCCTGGAAACGGACGCCGCATCGCGCGTTGTCAGGCCGCGCGAGTCGAGTTATGATCTGCCGCATGAACGGCTCTCACTTTCGCGTCGGGCTGGGACACGATCTTCACCGGCTGGCCCCTAATCGGCCCTTGATTCTCGGAGGGGTGACAATTGAGTTCGATCGCGGACTTCTCGGCCACAGCGATGCCGATATTTTGCTGCACGCCATTACCGATGCGATTCTGGGGGGCGCTGGCCTGGGAGACATCGGCGACGCCTTTCCCGACACCGACCCGGCGTATTCCGGAATCGACTCAGCCATTCTGCTGAAACGGGCTCTTGAATCAGTGCATGCGGCCGGTTGGCAACTCGTCAATCTCGACTGTACGATTTCCGCCCAACGTCCTAAACTGGCCCCCTACAAGCCGGCCATTCGCCAGCGGCTGGCCGAATTGCTGGAACTGCCCGTTGATGCCGTCAATGTGAAGGCCAAGACGGGCGAACACGTGGGGCCCATCGGACGCGAAGAAGCCATGTCGGCCGATGCTGTCGTATTGATGGAACGGGCAGCCCAAGGACCAACGAACACCTCAGGAGGCTGACTCCCTCCCACGTGCCTGTTTTATGATCTCAAAACTAATATCTAACATCTGAAGCCTTTGTTATGCCTCTCCGCGTCTACAATACGCTCACTCGTCAGAAAGAAGACTTCCAGACCGTCGAACCCGGAAAGGTCGGAATGTATCTGTGCGGGCCGACGGTTTACAAGCCGGCCCACATCGGGCACATGGTCGGGCCGATCATTTTCGACGCCGTCAAGCACTACCTGACGTACCTGGGATATGCCGTAAAGTTTGTCATCAACATAACCGATGTCGACGACAAGCTGATCGTGCGGGCCGCCGAGCGGCAGACGACCGTCGAAAACCTGGCCCGCGAGATGACGCAAGACTATTTCGACAACCTGAAGACCATGGGGGTCGATTCAGTCGATCTCTTTCCTTACGCCACCGAGCACATTCCGGAAATGCTCGACATCATCGGCCGCCTTGTCGACAAGGGATATGCCTACCCGCTCGACGGCGACGTCTATTTCGACGTCACCAAAGACGAAGATTACGGCGCACTCAGCCATCGCAGCATTTCAGAGGTATTAGCCGGGACACGCGTCGAAGCCAACGATCGCAAACGTCACCCTGCCGATTTCGCCCTGTGGAAATCGTCCAAGCCCGGGGAACCGGCGTGGGAAAGTCCGTGGGGTCGGGGACGTCCCGGCTGGCATATCGAGTGCTCGGCAATGAGCATGAAATACCTCGGGGAAACGCTCGACATTCACGGCGGCGGCCTCGACTTGATGTTTCCCCATCACGAAAATGAGCTGGCCCAGTCTGAGAGCTGCACGGGCAAGACGTTTACCCGCTATTGGCTCCACAATGGCCTGATGCAAGCCGGCAAGACGGCTGGTAAAGTCGGCGGAGCCCACGACCGCCACGGTGATGGCAAACTCGACAAGGTGGCGCAGGAGGCCGGCAAACTCGCCGGCTCGAAAGGGGCCGCGTCGGTCAAGGAGCTCTTCTCCCGTCACACTCCCGAAACGGTGCGATTTTTCATTCTCGCCACGCACTACCGCAGCCCGATCGACTTCAGCGACGACAACATCGCCGACACGGGTAAAGCCATCGAAGGGTTTTACCGGCTGTTCGAAATGTTCCAACGCATCACCGGCACCGACTTTTACGATCTGAAAGTTCCTGCACTCCGCACTGAGACAACGCTGCTTGCCACCGAACCACAAGCCTTCGCTGCCGAGCTTGTCCGGCTGCGCGACCGCTGCTTCGACGCGATGGATGACGATTTCAATACGGGAGGAGCGGTCGGCGTTCTGTTCGAGATGCGCAAGACGATTAACGGGTTCATCCAGGACCAGAAGCTCGAAACGACTGGCAAAGCAAGTTCTGACCTGCTGAACGCCCTGACGAGCGCCATGACACTTCTGAAAGAACTGGCGAATCTTCTCGGCGTGTTCGTGAAATCGCTGCCGAAGAAGGCCGACTCAGGCAACGACCAATTCAGTGGCGAGCTCATGAATTTGATCCTCGAATTGCGGGCTGAGGCTCGAACGACGAAAAACTGGCCCATGAGCGACAAGATTCGGGATCGGCTGAAAGCGCTGAAAGTCGTCGTCGAAGATCGGCCCGACGGCGTGACATGGAGAAAAGACGAAGTGAGCCGCTGAACCAGGCCATCGGATTTGAAGTGCTCACACATCACGAGTCGGCGATTGCCATTTGACGATCCCCTGCACAGCGCCAACCTGCAAACGACTATTGCCTGGCAGTCGTTACGCTTCCTGTCACCAAGGCGACGATGAAACCGCATGAGGCCGATTTGGAATTGAACCCAGAAGACGGCAAATTGCACATTGTCAAGGCGACGGGCCCAGACCGATTCCTGGGGATCGACCCCGGGCTCAACCGGACGGGGTACGCAGTGCTCGAGCGTACCGCGCACGGTCCGAATCTGCGCGAGGGGGGCGTGATTCGCTCGGTGCAGAAAATGTCGCTTGCTGAGCGGGTTTTCGAGATCGGTCAAGGGGTTCGCGAGGTTCTCGAACAATTCCAGCCGACGGTCATGGCTATCGAACAGGTCTTTTCGACCGGTAAATATCCCAAGACGGCCCTGCTCATGGCCCACGCCCGCGGGGCAATTCTTTACGCCGCGGCTGAGCTAAGCGTGCCCGTCGTGCATTACGCGCCGCGGCAGATCAAGCGGCTGCTCACCGGCTCGGGAAGCGCGAGCAAAGAACAGGTGCAGCACGCCATCCAGAATGAGTTACATCTCAAACATCTACTCGAACCGAACGACGTGGCCGATGCGGCCGCCGTCGCATTGTGTCATTATTATCTGTCGCGTAACGTGATCACGGCCTCATGAGGGTCACGGCGTCATGAGACCGGCGAAAACGACACCATGCGACTGCCGGC
The DNA here is from genome assembly GCA_043746425.1 of Planctomycetia bacterium. GTDB lineage: Bacteria > Planctomycetota > Planctomycetia > Planctomycetales > Planctomycetaceae > JACQFH01. The sequence continues at coordinate 596 of JAYTRB010000554.1, read as the reverse complement.
CTGCCACAAGTGATTTGCGGCCGTAAATCCGAAAAATGAAGTCTCAATTTCGAGATACCCTTTATGATTACACGCATCACAGGCCGCCTGGTCCGTCTCGACCGTGACGCCGCCGTCATTCTTGTCGGGGCGTTCGAGTATGAAGTTTTTATACCCGAATTCGTTCGCCGACAGTTGCAGGGGATGATCGACCAGGAGGTCTCACTGCGAACAATCGAATATCTCGAAGGAAACCCGGCCCGCGGGAATCTGGTGCCGCGCATGATCGGTTTCATGAGCGACGCCGAACGCGAATTCTTTGATTCGATCTGTTCGGTTGATGGCGTAGGGGTTAAAAAGGCGCTGCGGGCAATGGTTCGTCCAGTCCGCGACGTGGCCATAGCCATCGAAGAACAAGACATCAAACAGCTCAGCGCCCTGCCGGGAATCGGCGCCGCGATGGCCGAGCGAATTATCGCCAAGCTCCGCCGCAAAATGGCCAAGTTCGCCCTGATGATTCAGCGCGATCTACCACCAGAACTGGAGGCCGACCGCGGCGTATTCAACGATGCCTATGAAGCGCTGCTGACGCTGGGGCATACTGCTCCTGAAGCGCG